>JAOADA010000009.1:275-53112 GCA_026417555.1 Brevinematales bacterium | reverse complement strand
TTTTACAAGATATGTAACTATATCTACAATCAATTTTTGATCTCTTACCATATTTTTAGCAAGAAAGTATTTTACAATCTCCAAATCCCCTTTGACAAAAGCCAATCTCAAAGCATATCCCTCCGAATCAAAAGGATCACAACCACACTTCTCACAAAGGTATCTCACAACATCAAGAGAACCATTTGCCACAGCTCCTATAAACGCTTCTTCGTATTCGTAAGGATCCCACCTTTGCTGTTCTACCAAGCGTTGAACTTCATTCAGATTCCCTTGTTCACATGCAGATACCAATTCAAAGAATGACCCATTATCGTTTACCTCAGTGATATCCACCATATTCATATCCTCCCTTTTCACAGAAATTCTTTCCCAAGAGTCGCCTTTGCAAACAACAAAGCAGGGCATCATTGCCCGCCTCATCACTTCTTTTGATCTTTTCACTTTTCAAGAGGTAGACCTCATCCCCAGACTTCCCACCCCCATTTAAGGTGAAGATCTTCTGTGGAACGAGGGCTCCTATACAAATCAAGAAGTGTTGTTTCACCTTCTTCAACAACTCACACAATGGGTTTAAAGCATCTTTGAATACATCCTGCTGACAATTGCCAAGATCGTTGTGATGAGAAAACTTTGCAAAACCAAACGAAGGCCATTCAGACACTACACTTTCACATTGAATGCCACTCTGTTGGACACAAAGTTTCATAATTTCACTCCTTTTTCTTTGAGGGTATTTAAAACAAATTCTTTTCTCTTTTCTAACACATGTATGGGCTCTTGTGTCTCTTCAATGAAAAGTATGCTGTACTCATTTTTTCTGCCCAGATATATTATACTTCTCCCCTTTTTTTTGTCAAGCCCTCTCTCAAAGCTTGTTTGTGAGAGCCTTTCTTCATCCTCCATTTCAAACCATCATCTCAAAAAACTCTCCACCGCCAAAAAGGCGGTGGAGAGGCAAAAGAGGCTACCTTCTCACCAGATAGCGAAAACCTTTCGGTTCAAGCACGATCTGCCCAGAAAGGGAGAGATTCTCCCCCGTCAAGGGATCAGTGAAACTCCCATTCAAAACGGGCAAAGAAATGGTTGCTGTTTCCGAGCCATTATTCATCACAAAGTAGAAAACTCGCTCCCCCAATCTTCGTTCAAAGACAAGGGTATGGTCCGCAACATGGAGATAGGCAAGACTCCCCTGAGAAAGCTCTGGCAGGGCGTGTCTCAGTTTCCCCAGGGTTTGAAAGAAGGGAAGAAGGCGTTCATCCCCGTATGGGGCACCGGTGTCTTTCCAGGGATACGGGCCACGGTTATAGGGATCCCCACCCCCCGTCATCCCAACCTCATCACCATAATAAATAGTTGGCGCTCCAGGAAAGGCAAACTGAAAGGCCACCACCATCTTGAAACGACGCAAAAACGTCTCATACCCCTCCTGACCATACCGTTTGTATCCAAGCTCATACAACATCCGAGGAAGATCATGACTCGAGATCAGGTTCATGAGACGAGAAAACACTTGAGGGGGATAGTTTTCTCGCATCATCTCCAGGGTTTCCAGAGGAAGAGAAAGGTTTGTCCCCAATCCCATCTGAATCATGGCCGAACGAAAGAGATAATTCATTGTTGAATCATACATATCCCCCAGAAAGTAAAACGAGGCATCAAACCACACCTCAGCGATCGTAAAGGCCTCAGGATCGGTTTCCTTGACAGCCTGGCGCCATTCCCGCCAGAAACCATCGGACTTCCACGGGGTAACATCCATCCGCCAACCAGACGCCCCTTGACGAAGCCAAAATTTCGTCACCGAGTTGGTTCCACGATAGGCAAATTCTTTATAACTCTCCACTTCTCTCAGAGTAGCCAAGGTGGGATTAGCCCACTGATCATACGCCTCATCTGCCTTTTTGAAGTTTGGTCTAAAGGAGAACCACTCATAGTAGGGAGAGTCTTTGCGAATGGTCTCGTTTTCAAAAGCCCCAAGAGAGGGGTATTTGCCATAGCGATCCATATACACTGAATCAGATCCACAATGATTGAGAGAAGTATCCAGGATAATACGAATTCCTCGTTTCTTCGCTTCTGCCACCAAACGACGAAACGTCTCAAGATCCCCAAAGGCTGGATCAATCTTCATATAATCTGCCGTATCATACTTATGGTTAGACGGTGCCTCAAAGATAGGGTTGATATAAATCACCGTCACTCCAAGGGATGCCAAGTAGTCAAGTTTCTCGATGATACCTTCAAGATCACCTCCATAAAAATCATTGCAATACTCACTGTCGTCGGTAGTGTTTTTGTCAGCAGGACCTGGCACATACGGATACGGATCCCACCAGTTCGTATGAAATTCAATCGGTTTGCGATTGTAGAAAAGCCGCTTGCCAACCACCGGGTCGTTTTTCTTGTTGCCGTTCCGAAAACGGTCAGGAAAAATATAATAGATCACCATATTGGATGTCCACGAGGGCATGGAAAAATCTCGTCGATATACCGTCAAAGTATACGGGATAGGGTAACTATCCCCCTGAATGCGACCAATCCCCCCCGTTCCCAACACAGAATTATACGGCACCTCCACTACCCGACGGTTATTGGCATAGACAATCGCATCGCGCTCATTTTTTACAAGCCGAAATCCATACCCATACACCATCGGTTTTTCAGGGGTGTAGGTGATCTCCCAGATATCAAGGCCATTGGTACGCATCACCACACGCATGGGAAGATTTGTGATACTTTTGATCATCTTCTTGCCTCCTGTTCCACTCTTCTCCTGGCGGTAGAGGAGAAACTGGACTTCTCGTACATCATCCTTTTTCGTTTGGATACGAAAACGTACTGGCGTTCCCTCTGGAACCGCTCCAAACGGACTCTTGTAAAAAGCCTCCCGAGAATGAAAATACACCCGAGAAATGTCAATCGAGGTGTTCAGATCACTCTCGATTTCAATACCTGCCTGTGGGGTAGGCCGAGAAAAACACCCCACAAGACCAAAGACCACAAAGATCCACAGAAACCTTTTCATGGTTTTCCTCCTTTATAGGATAAAGAGAGAAGACTCTCTTTCCACATATTCTCCTGAGAGAGACTCACCACTACTCGTGAACCAATCCTCTCAAAGGGAAGAGATGTATCCCCCCGTTTCACCCAATCCACCTCAGGAAGCCCCTCTACGACAAGCCATCGGATAGGAAGAGGGGAGAAACCCCGCGGTTTTCCTTTGACAGTAATTCTCAGGGTAGCCCCGGTAGCATGCTCCTCCCAGCGATAGTGAGCAAAAAGCCCTCCCCCTTGTTGGTAAGCCGTTGTTTCCCCATCATCCCAATACAGAGAACCTTCGCCCTTTTCTCCAGCAAAAATCCAAAGCGTAATATCACGAACATCCCTCGTAGAACGAAGATGCTCATCTGGCACTTGAAGAATGGTAGAAAGGGGTGCCCCTTGCTTGAGAAGCCTCTCAGAAATATTGGCAAGAGGAAGGACACTTCCACGCCGAATAAAAAGAGGAATATCCTCAAGGGTTACAGATGTTTCAAAGTGACGAGAAAACACGGTATGACTCTTCCATTCGACAAAAGAACCCAGAGGAAGATCTCCTTGGATGTTGGTTTTCCCACTCTCCAGGATAGGATACACTACGACATCTCTTCCTACCAAGAACCCTTCTTCACTTACCGGCCCTCCCTCCCAAAACAACGGGCGTACCAGGGGAAGCCCCCTCTCATGGGCTTCATACGCCAGGGTATACCAGAGTGGGAGAAGCCTATACCGAACAAAAAGGTAGCGTCTGGCAATATCTTCTGCCCTCTTGCCAAAGGCCCAGGGCTCTTGAGGAGCCGTGCCCTGCTCAGTGTGGTTACGAACAAAGGGAAGAAATACCCCCAGCTGGATCCACCGAATAAAAAGCTCTTCAGAAGGGGTACCTGTATATCCCCCAATATCTGCCCCTGCAAACGGGACCCCAGAAAGCCCCAAGTTCAACACCATGGAGAGATTCAGTCGAAGATGATCCCAGGAAGCGGTATTGTCCCCTGTCCAAACAAAACCATAGCGTTGGATCCCCGCATACCCCGCCCGACTTAAAACAAAATGGCGTTTCCCAGGCACAAGAGTGGTGAGCCCTTCATAGGTAGCCTGTGCCATCGTCAACCCATATGCATTATGCACCCGAGAATGAAAAGAAAACCTTCCAAAATCATAGTGAAGCGCAGTCCGTTCCAGCGTCCCATCCCTTCCATTAAAGACTGACGGTTCATTCATATCGTTCCAGAAACCATCAAACCCCATCCCCAGTAAATGAGTGTACAGCCTCCCCCACCATACCCGCGTTCTGGGAAGAGAATAGTCAGGAAACACACATATCCCTGGCCAGACGGTTCCCTGGGCATACCGCCCATTGGAAAGTTTCACAAACACATCCTCTCTGATTCCACTCTCATAGGGGGCGTACCCCTTTCGAACAGCTATCCCAGGATTGACGATAGTCACTACACGAAAATCCATCTCATGGAGATGATGAAGAAGACCAGAAGGATCAGGAAACCGATTGGTATCATACGTGAAGCTTTTTTTCGCCTCCATAAAATCAATATCTAAATAAAGAACATCAGCCGGAAGATTTCTTTCTCGAAAGTTCTTGGCAATATCCATCACCCTCGCCTGAGGAAAATAACTAAACCGTGACTGCTGATACCCCAGCGCCCAGAAAGGGGGAAGAGGTGGTTTTCCTGTGAGATGAGTGTAGGCCTCTATAACCCCAGACACGTGAGAAGAGGAAAAAAGATACAAGAGAGCCTCCCCTTCCAACGCCCCTAGAGAAAAACTATTGTTTTTTCTCGCTCCTATATCCCAGAAAGACTGCGCTGGATTGTCCAGAAACACCCCCCATGCAACATCTTTGTCCCAGAGAATGGCAAAGGGAATAGCCAGATACAGAGGATCATGTCCCCGTTGATACTTGTAAGTATCCCTGTTATAAAAGGTAAAACTTTTTCCCCTGAGATTGAGCCCTTCTGCTTTTTCTGCCAATCCACACACCGCCATCGAGTCCGGCATATCAAAACCCCATGTGAAGCGCTCCCCTTCAAAACGGAAAACCTCCTTTTGAGACAACAAGGTTTTTCCCGCTCGGGACCAAAACAAGCGACCATCTTTTTTCTTCACGACAAGGACTTCCTCTCCTCTTGTGAAAATCACACTCTCTCGTGTCTGGGAAACACTTACCCCATTGGTTGTTCCTTTCTCCTCAACAACCGCATAGGAAACACGAGAAAAATTAGACACAGAAGAGGAAAACCACCCCACCCTCCAGCCTTGCTCAAGGGGGCAAACCACAAGAGTCTTTCGCTTACATACCAAAACCCACCCCTGCTCATTCTCAACCAAAGAGACTACCTCGCCAGGCGTTTGACGAGGAATCTGCTCCCAAAACTCTGGTACCGGAACCATTCCCAGAGGGGGCTGTCGCAATGCCTTTTCACAAGAAAAGATCAACACTCCACCCAAGAAAATCAAAAAGATCATCTTTCGATTTCCTTGAAAAATGTGCTCACCCAACCATGTTTTGGTTAAACGTTTAACCAAACTCCATGCTTTTTCCATATTTTTCCTCCCTTCTGTCCTAACGAGTATAGCGATACGGGGCTGTCGAGCGTCGAAGAACAAGCTCCACAGGGAGACACACTGAGGAAAGAGGTTTCCCTTGATAGGCATGCTCAATACAATCCACACACAACGCCGCCCGGCGAACAATATCTTGTCGCACAGTGGTTAACTCTGGTTCAAGAAGCGAAGCTATCCCCAGATCGTCAAACCCTGTGATGGAAAGATCACGAGGAATTCGTTTCCCGGCCCGAAGGAGAGTCTTGTAAATCCCGGCTGCAAGGATATCAGCCACACACACCACCGCCGAAACCCGCGCGTTTTTCATCAACACAAGAAGCCTTTCTCCAATCCGCCGTCCCCCCTCAAAAGAAACCTCATCCACAAGAACAAACCTCTCATCAAGAGAAAGATTCGCCGAAGCAAGCGCCTGTTGATAACCAGAAAAACGGGCTGCGTTTACCGGAGAGGTGTGATAGTCCCCCGTGGCAAAAGCAATTCTTTTGTGCCCAGAAGACACAAGATAAGAAACCGCCTGAACAATACCTGATACCTCATCGATCGTTACCCAAGCATCTAAAAAAGGAGACGGTCCCTCCAATCCAACAAAGATGGTGTTCAAATGCTGCCCTCGTTGCTTACCATTTTCTTTGAGGCGCTGTGCCACCTCAGAAGCAAAAAGGATCACCCCATCTAACTGATATGACATCACCCAGGTAAAGAGCGCCTCGTCCCCCACATCCCCCGTTACCACCACATCTGTTTCATACTCCCAGGCCCGTGCCTGAACCGCAGCAAAAAACTCCGTATAGAAAGGATTGTCTCTCAGAAGTCTTGCTGGTGATAGTGAAGCCATCGCTGGAGGAAGCACCACTCCAAGAGTATAGGAACGGTTTCTTGCAAGCTTCCTCGCCGTCCGATTGGGGATATAACCAAGCTTTCTGATAGCCGCCTCAATACGCGCTGCTGTTTCCTCAGAGAATTTTTCACCCCGTTTATTCAGGTAGTGAGAAACGGTAACATACGACGTCCCAGCCTCTCGAGCAATATCTTTGATGGTAACCCGCTTCATATCTCTCCTTGGTTAAACGTTTAACCAAAGTATAAAGAGGAACTTCATCTTTGTCAAGGGGTTTCCAGATATTTTTCTCCTCCCTTTGTCGAAAATCCTACCAGCTTCCTCCCCCGCCGCCACCGCCACCACCGCCGGAGAAACCCCCTCCACCAGAGCCGGTACTTGAAGGAGAAGAGGTCATCACTGTCCCCATGCTCTGGATAGAGGAGTGAATTGCACTCGAAAGATACATAGGAGTAAAAGGTCCCGTCCCTCCATACCATGCAGGGGCAGTCGTCAATACAGGAGAAAACTTCTGGGTCCATGTTTTCTCAAGACCAAACACAATCGCATAGGGAAGTGTCTTGTCAAAGTAAAGGGGATCATCCCTCAGGATCCTTTCAAGCCGTGGCCAATCAGCCCTTTTCACAAACTCGCGAAATCCCACCACCTGTTCGTAATATTTTTGCCCGATCTCTGTCCGAGCCGGCATAATGCTCCCAAAGAAAAACGAGACGATGCTGAGAAGAAGGGAAACCGGCACCATATACCAACTCTCTGTGGCAAACGCAAACGGAAATCCCCACGCTATCCAGAAAATACCAAAAAACGTGCATGCCCACCCCAACTCCCGAGAATAGGGTTTGTAGAGGGATTTTTCTCTGACACCCTCAGCTATCTCATCCTTGGCCAACTCAAAAGCCTTATAAAATTCATTTTTGAGAGAAGAAAGAGCCACGCTCTCTCTTTCCTCAAGACCAAAATCCGAGGGTTGAAAGATTTTGGCCTGAGAACGAAAGGAGGCAGAAACTCCTTCCTTGACAAACAAACCGGCCCACAGCACGCATTCATAGGGTTTGGGATTTTCAAGTGGCTTTTTCTTGTGGAAAACAAAGTCTCTCCCTATACCCAACACCCCTCGTTTCTCTTCGATAGAGATATAGCCTGCCGTTGCCCATTTAAAGATGGTGGCAATCACATCCCGTTGATCAATGGTATTGTCAATCAACATTCCTGCCTCAGCCGGATCAAGATCCGAAGGAGGATAAAAATGCACCATTTTTACAAAAGGCTTATCCTTCCCAAAACGCATCCAAAGAAGAAATAGTCCGCCGGTATAGAACACAGCCACCAGCCAAGAGAGTACGTACCCATATTTCTGCCAGAACGTTCTTTCATCATACACAGGCCAAAATCCCATAGGGAATGACGCAAGAATCGTTATCCCCTCCCGAGGGGCAAGTTCCCCTACTAGACGTCCCCTCAACGTACGGGTGGAACTCTCATACAAGGCCTCCACGCGCTCCACGTTTGGGCTTCCATATTTTCCCGCAAACACACTAAAATCAGGTTTCTCCCATACCTTGTCCAGTATCACCTCAAATGAGGCATGGCGAATAGGCACCTCCCAATCCGTTCCAATAAGGTTCCAGTAGAAAGCCTGCCAGGGAAGCCCCTCATCATTTGTAAACACGAGAATAGGATTGTGTACCGTATAGCCAATATGGTAAACCTGGGTTCCCTCGACATAGCGAGAAGGGGATCCTATACGAATCTTGAGAAGACTTCCCTCATACGAGGTGGTAAAATCACTATCCTTCACCCATACCTTCTCAATACGAAAACGGTGATCAAACCTATCCCCTTTCAGACGAGTGGGAAGAGTACGATAAATCCCATGGCGAGGTTCATAAAAAAGAACGGTGATGGTTTCTTCCATAGTCATGGTTCCATTCGAGTGAAGAGAAGCCCTCACATGATAATCAGTGATCTCAAAAAACTCTCCCCACCCTAACACAGGAAGCACAAGCAAAAGCCAAGGGATGTTTCGCCATACCCTCATCTCACTCCCTTAAAATTGAACCTTTACATTCTGCCTCTCTGACTCAGCGGCTTCAAAATACGGTCGCTTACGAAAACCAGCCATGTTGGCAATAATCATTGATGGAAAACTCTCACACAGGATATTGTAATCCCTCGTCACCGCGTTGTAATACCGACGGGCGAGGGCAATCTGTTCCTCAATATCTGTGAGATTCTTCTGCAAATCAAGAAAATTCGTATTCGCTTTCAAATCAGGATAATTCTCACTCAGAGCGAAAAGGGTCTTGAGGGTACCAGTTAATTGATTCTCTGCGGCAATCTTATCTTCAATTCCTGTTGCATTCATGGCCATGTTCCGTGCCTGAATCACCTTTTCCAGGGTCTCTTTTTCATGCTTTGCATACCCTTTGACTGTCTCTACGAGATTGGGTATCAAATCATAACGGCGTTTCAATTGAACATCAATCCCAGACCATGCCTCATCCCCCTGGTTTCGTAGGCTCACCAAACGGTTATAGACGAAAATCCCATACCCCAGCATCAGAACACCCAAGCCCAAGAGAATCCCACCTATCATCATACTTGCCTCCTTCTGGCCTTCCTCACCTCTTGAGTATAAAGGACACAACCGTGTTTTGCAAATTTTGCCAACCCACAAAAAACAAGGGCTACGTTTCCGTAGCCCACGAATTTTACCGTAACTCTGCCCCAAAGGTTTTCCGGAGAAGCTCTACCACCTCATCTCGAATGGCATTGGCTTCTTCATCAGTCAGGGTTTTGTCTTTCGCCTGAACCACAAACGAGAAGGTGAGACTCTTTTTCCCAGAGGGAAGCTGGGGGCCTACGTACACATCCGCAAACGCCACCTGCTTGATAAGGGGATGAGCCATCTTGATAGCATTCATCAGCTTTCTCCCAGGCACCTCTTTGTCCACAACCACAGAAATATCTCGTGGAATTGGTGGCATGGTAGGGATCTCCTCAAGCCGAGTCAAGGGCTTTTTGAGCCCCTCAAGCACGTTGATATCTACCTCTGCCACATAGACCGGATAACGAAACTCAAACACCTCTCCTACCGCTGGATGCAGTTCACCAGCAAATCCAAGGATTTTTCCCTCTACTTCAAAAAGTGCTGAATTGCGTGGATGCAAAAAGGGAAGTTTTGCCGAGAGAACATCTACCATACTCTCTCCTTGCATCCTCACAAGCCGTTCTACCTCCGCTGTAATATCGTATACATCCCCACCTACGCCATACCGTAAAAAGGCAAGACAATTCTTCTCCCACATCTCAGGAGTATTTCCCTTCTTAGTAAACGTCTTGCCAATTTCATACAGAAGAAAACTCTCTCGATAGGTTCGTCGAATATTGCGATCAAGCGTCTCAACCATTTGAGGAATCAACGAGGGACGAAGAATCGCCGCATCACTACTCAAGGGATTGCGAAGTTTGACAAAATCATCGTTTGCCCATCCAAAACGCTCCAAAAGCTCCTCACTTGTAAAGGTAAAATTGTACACCTCACTGTACCCAAGTGAGCGCATCGTTGGACGTAGGATGTACTCAAAACGTCCTGGTTTTTGCATTGCCTCCACATCTACTGGTGGTTTGAAAAGCTTAGGAACGATATTGTTATACCCATACACCCGGGCTATTTCTTCCACAAGATCGACTGGTCTTGAGATGTCCGATCGAAACGAGGGAACCCTCACCTCGCACCCATCATCAAGACTCTTCATAATCGTGAAACCCAACCGTTCCAAATACTTTTCCATCTCGTCCGTTTCAAGTTCAATTCCAAGATAATTATTCACAAACTCTGTAGAAAGGGAAACCACTTTCTCTTTGAATGGCTGGGGATACTCATCTCGAATTTCAGAGACCTGGATATCGGGAAGAGAAAGAGAAAGAAGGTGTGTCAAGCGCTGAATGACTGTTACCGTGATTCCATAATCAGCTGTCCTCTCAAACCGATATGAGGATTCCGTGCGAATGCCATAGCGTTTGGCGGTTTGACGAATAGAAATAGGATCAAAAAAGGCTGACTCTAACAGGACATTTTTCGTTGTCTCTCGAATCTCTGTGTTCTCCCCCCCCATAATACCCGCAAGAGCCACTGCCCTTTTCCCATCTGAAATGACAAGCACATCCTCATTCAGGGTATGTGTTTCTCCATCAAGGGTAGTCAGGGTCTCTCCATCTTCGGCTCGACGGACAACAATCTTCTTTCCCTCTAAAAGATCAAGATCAAAGGCATGGGTGGGATGACCATACTCAAGAAGAACGTAGTTTGTGGCATCAACAACATTATTGATAGAGCGTATGCCACATACTTCAAGCCGTCTGGCTATCCACGCCGGAGAGGGTCCCACCTTCACCCCACGAATAATTCGGCCACTATACCGGGGACAGAGTTTCCGTTCTTCGATTGTAATGTCTGGCATCTCGGCAATCTTCTTGCCTCCCTCCACAATGACTGGCATTTTGAGAGGCACATCCAGCATAGCAGCAATCTCCCGCGCAATCCCTATAACCGAAAGACAATCCGAACGGTTTGCTGTCAGCTCCACCTCTATGCGGTAATCTGCTTCTGTATACACCATAAAGATGTCTTTAGCCTGGGAGGCATCCTTGCCCAAAATCCAGATATCCGAACTCTTTGCCTCAAGCCCCAGATGTTCCTTGGCCAAGAGCATGCCCACAGAGGAAATACCTGAGAATGATTTCTCTGAAACAGTTGCCCCCCCAAGAATAGCCCCAGGTTTTGCCCAAACAACAAAATCCCCTTCACTCACATGCGGGCTCGTGGTGATAACCACTCCTTTCTTGAGAACATCAAGGCTGACTACCTTGAGATGCGCAAGCTTTGGGTGTGTCTCTACCTTGAGAACCTTTGCCAAAAAAATCTTGTCTTTATTCTCCTCATGGATTCCTATCGGGGTCACCGCCACCACTTCGGGACCCATTTGTGTCAGACGACCTCGCAACTCCTGAGGAGAAATCTTCATATCTACATACTCTTTGAGCCAGTTGTAGGTCACTATCATAGTGTCACTCCTTACGCCCTAAATTGTTCCAAGAGGCGTACGTCATTTTCATAAAAGTGTCGAATATCTTTCACGCCGTACACTGTCATCGCCACACGCTCAATCCCCAATCCAAACGCAAACCCCGAATACTTCGAGGGATCAATGCCACAGTTTTTGAGAACCGTAGGTTCTACCATCCCACATCCCATGAGTTCCACCCAACCGGTATGTTTACACACAGGACAACCTGGCCCATGACACACAGGACAGGTCACTGCAAGCTCTGCAGACGGTTCCGTAAAAGGAAAATAATCCGGTCTCAAACGGATTTGGGTCTGTTCTCCAAACATCAGCTTTGCCCAAAGAAGAAGTGTCCCCTTCAGATCAGCAAAGGAAATCCCCTCTCCAACCACAAGCCCTTCCATTTGATGAAAGGTATGGGAGTGTGTGGCATCCACAGCATCCCGTCGATAACAACGTCCAGGGACAATCACCGCAATGGGTGGCTTCTTGGCAAGCATGGTACGAATCTGCACCGGCGAAGTATGGGTACGCATGAGCCATCCCTCAATCACATAAAATGAATCATGATCATCCCTCGCCGGGTGATGCTTAGGAATGTTGAGCATATCAAAGTTGTACTCTTCTTTTTCAAGTTCTGGCCCCTCCACAACCGTGTAACCCATACTCTGAAAGATAGAAACCATTTTTTGGGTTACCAGAGTGAGTGGGTGCGGATATCCTACAGGGAAACTTTTGACAGGAAGAGAAATATCCACTACACCCTCTTGCAGTTTTGCCTCTCGCTTCAGGGCCTTGAGTCGGTGTGTCGTTTCATCAATGAGACGCTCCACCTCATCTTTCACCTCATTGGCAATACGTCCCAACTCTTTGCGCATCTCAATCTCAAGAGACCCTAACTGTCCGAGAAACTCCTTAATCACTCCCTTTTTGCCAAGGTATTTCACGCGAAGTTCCTCAAGACTCTTCTCATCTTTCACCATCTGAAAAGAGTGACGCGCCTCTTCAAGAATCTTTTGAAGGGTATCTTTCATGGGCATCTCCCTCACCTTTTTATCCTATATCGAAATATCGTACCATGAGCTCATAGAGATTCTCCTCTCCTGGCCTGAACAGATGCGCCTGGAAATGGGCTGCCAACGCCCCCTCATAATCAATCGTGGGGGTATCGCCCACAAAGAGAATCTCTTCCGGGGCAAGCCCCATCCGAAAGGCCATAATTTCAAAAATCAATGGATTGGGCTTCAACACACCTACCTCATCTGAAAAAAGCATGGTATGGAAGTACTCGGAAAATTTCTTTTCAGCAAGCCAGAGCCTCAAAGCAAAGCCTGGAGTTACCCCTGTGTTGGAGATGATTCCCATCTTGATCCCATGTTCTCTCAACAGATGGAGAGTCTCCTCCACATGGGGAAGAAACCGAGGAGACAAATGGAGTACCGCAGTAGCATAAAGATCAAACATCTTGTGGAGAAGAACATGGTCATTCACATGAAGCCTGTCGGCAAGAAACTTCACTTGAGAAAACACCCCATAGGCTACTTGACGCTTATGATGCTCTTCCATGGTTTCTTTCATTTCTCTGTAGGCAGAAGCTACCTCCGCATGTTTGACGGGATAGAGGTTTTTCTCAAGGAGGGTGTAGAGGCTTTCTTGGACATACCGTTCCCTTTCCTTCTCTACCCCTGAGTCGTCCACCAATGTGCAATAAAAATCAAAAACCACAGCTTTTGGTTTCATTCCTCTCCTCCAGGGATTGTGGCCACACTGATCACCTCATCACCAGAACGTAAGTCAATAAGTTTCAAAAGATTGGTAGAAACCTCACTCTCAGGAAATACCACTCGACTCCCTTGACGGGTAATGATCATCACCCTGTCTTGTTTCTCCACCAAGGTAAAACCAGCCAAAATACGGTTTTTGCCAAGATCAACAAGTTTGAATCCCTTTCCTCCCCTATTCACAAGCTCAGAAAACTCTGAGGGATTCACCCGTCTCCCTCGACCATCTTTAGACACAAAGATAACATCAAGTCTCTCATCAGCAAGAGCCATACCCATCAGTTCCTCATCACTTTTTGTGACACTTGTCGCCTTTTCCCCGCCCACCCCACGGTTATGAACAGGAAAAAGATCCTCACGACATCGGAAACCACGGGCATTCTTTTTCACAAGGAAAAGTTTGGCACTGCCATCCGTTACCATCGCACTGACGACATGATCAGCTTCTCGGAGCTTGATACCAATAATCCCCACTCTCGTAATCCCAGCAAAATCCGAGAGCATAATCCGTGCCATTCGACCCTTCTTTGTCAAAAAGAGAATATATTGATCCTTTCGAAACTCACTCACAGCAAGTACAGCTGTAACACGTTCATTCTTTTTCTCGATCTCCTCAAGACGGGCAATGTTCTTGATATAGGTCCGGGTAATACGCCCTTCCGTAGCCCCCGTAATCTCATATCCCTTCACCGAATACACCCGCCCACTGTCGGTCACAAAGAGATAGGAATCTTTGAGGTTCCCGCTAACTGTAGCAATAATATAATCATCTGCCTCAAGACGATTCATATCTGTAATATCCCCTTTCTTTCCACGAGAGCCCCTTGTCCCCACTTTGAAGCTTCTCCCTATCTCCTTCACCAGAAAACCCTTGTGGGTTAACATGAGAAGCATTGGCTCATCTTCAATGAGCTCTTCCACCTCTATCTTGGTTGTAGAAAGACTATCAAAACGTGTTCTTCTTTCATCTCCTATCACTTCTACCATCTCATCAAGTTCCTTGCTAATCAAGGCATCCCTCTTGGCTGGTTTTTCAAGAATCTCCTTGAGTTCCTTGATAAGAGCCTTGAGACTCTCTCTCTCCTCCTGAAGCTTGTGAACCTCAAGACTGGTGAGTTTTTGGAGCTTCATATCAAGGATTGCCTCAGCTTGGATCTCAGTGAGTGTAAACTTTCTCATGAGTGCCTCTTTGGCCGCCTGGGTATCCTTTGAAGATCGGATGGTTTGGATCACCTCATCAATCGCATCCAGGGCAATAAGAAGCCCTTCCACAATATGCAGACGCTTTTCTGCCTTGTCAAGCTCAAATCGGGTACGACGGGTAATCACTATTCGACGATATTCTATATACTGCTGAATCAAGTCTTTGAGACTCAATATTTTGGGTTGGTTGTTCACCAAAGCCACCATATTCACCTTAATACGGCTTCGAAGGGCTGTTTGCTGGAAAAGCACCGTCTTGATACTCTCCACATTGGCATCCTTGTGGAGTTCAATCACAATGCGAAGTCCCTCTTTGGAAGACTCGTCCCGGATCTCTTTGATACCCCGAAGAATATTGGCGTACTTCGTATTGTTCAGATAGAGATTTGTCATCTCTTCAATAAGGGCAGACTTCACCACCCGATAGGGTATCTCCGTAATCACAAGAGCCGACTTGCCACCCTTTTCCTCATACACCATGCTCCCCGCAAGCTCCACAGAACCATACCCTTGTTGATAGATATCCTTCATCTCTTCCCGATTGAGAATCACTCCCCCCGTAGGAAAATCAGGCCCGGGTACCATCTTCACCAATTCTTCTACCGAAACCTTTGGATTGGCAAGGGTGGCTTTGATGGCAGCGGCAATCTCACGAAAGTTATGGGGAGGAATATCCGTGGCAAGCCCAACGGCAATTCCTGTGGTTCCATTGCACAACAAATTAGGAAAACGGCCAGGAAGAACCTTTGGCTCCTTGAGGGTATCATCAAAATTAGGCTTGAAATCCACTGTATCCTTATCCAAATCTTCAAGCATAAATTCTGCCACACGAGACAGTTTTGCCTCTGTATATCGCATGGCAGCAGGAGGATCATCATCAATAGAACCAAAATTTCCCTGTCCAATCACCAAGGGATAACGCATATGAAAATCCTGTGCCATCTTCACCATGGCCATATACACCGAAGAATCACCATGGGGATGGTATTTGCCCAATACGTCTCCGACAATACGGGCGCTCTTTCGCGTAGGTTTATCATGCCAAAGCCCAAGTTCTGCCATAACATAGAGAATACGCCGCTGAACAGGTTTCATTCCATCATACACATCAGGAATAGCTCGCCCCGTAATCACACTATACGCATAATTAAGATAGGAGGTTTTGATTTCATCCTCAAAATACGCCTGGGTAATACCCTTCTCTTTTTCCATCGTTTCCTACCTTTTCCAGTTTAAGCCCCTTATTATACAGGAAAAAAGCAATTCTGTAAAGAAAAAAATCCTTCTCTCTTTTGCATTTATTTTATTATCTTCTTGCAAGAATTGAAATTAAGATGGTCGTTTCTTTGTTTCCCTCTCTCAGAGAGAAAATCTTTCAAAAAAGGGGCTATCCCCATGAGGAATAGCCCCTTTTTTTGAAAATTCCTTTACTTTTTGATCACCTTACCACCCCGAACCACGGTACTTGCTTGAGAAAGGATATCTGCAGAAATAGCAATGCCTAGTTGTTTGGCAATATCCTCATTAATGAAAAGCTCCACATCTTTGGGATCTGTCATAAACTTGACAGGAATCTCAGAGGGCTTTTTTCCTCGAAGAATATCAGCAATCATACGCCCTGTGGCACGCCCCATCTTATAGTAATCAAATCCCCAAGCAACCATCACATCCGCATTGGTAGCAGAAGTGGGATCAGCCGACATCACGGGAACTTTTTTGGCCATAGCCACACTAGTCACTGAAGAGAGTGCTGAAACGACGGTATTATCCGTACTGATATATATGGCATCCACCCTATCCACAATGGTCTGAGCGGCTTGCTTCACCTCGGCTGACGACGCCACGGTGGTTTCCACAACCTCAATCCCCAGTTCCTTGCAGACTGCCTTGGTAAGATCAGCCAAAGCCACAGCATTGGCCTCACTCGAGGTATAGATAATTCCCAGCTTCTTTATAGGTTTCAGTTTGGCCAAGAATTGTATTTGTTCTCTCACAGGGGTCATATCAGAGACACCGCAGACATTTTTCTCCCCTCGGGCAAGACTTGTCACAAGGCCTGCTTTCACGGGATCTGTCACCGCACTGAAAACCACAGGAATGTTCTTGAGTGTATTTGCCAAAGCCTGAGCGGTAGGGGTAGCAATACCCACAGCGAGAGCCACCTTGTCTGATTTGAACTTGTTGGCAATGGCTGCTGCTGTATTGAGATCTCCATTGGCATTCTGGACATCAAACACCACCGGGACATTCTGCTCAGCCAGTTCATCTTTGATGCCCTGCTCTACCGCATCCAAAGCTGGATGCGCCACAATCTTGGAGATACCGATCACGATCTCTGTCTTCTTTGGAGCACACGCCACCACCAGAACCAAAACCAAACCCAACAAATGCCATCGTTTCATCGTTTTCCTCCACCTTTTATCCTTATATTTTGAAAAGACCAAAGAGTTGATTGAGCACCAAGATGGTTGATCCAAACACAATCGACACCATACTCATAAGCTTGATAAGAATATTCAGCGAGGGGCCAGAGGTGTCTTTGAGGGGATCTCCAATGGTATCTCCCACCACACCAGCCTTATGGGCGTCGCTTTTCTTTCCACCAAAGTGCCCATTCTCAATATATTTCTTGGCATTATCCCAGGCGCCACCCGCATTTGCCATCATAATTGCCATAGGAAAACCAGAAACCAGTGCCCCGGCCAGAACCCCAACAAGAGCCCGAACCCCAAGCAGTACGCCAACAAGAACAGGAATAACAATCGCAATCAATGCCGGAAGAATCATCTCCATTTGGGCTGCCTCGGTACTGATCTTCACACACCGCTTGTAGTCTGGTTTCTCCTTCCCGTCCAGGATCCCTGGTTTGTCCTTAAACTGACGACGTACCTCTTCCACCATCTTGTTGGCAGCACGTCCTACAGCACTCATCGTCAGGGCACTAAAAAGAAATGGTGCCATAGCCCCAACAAACAGCCCTGTAAGTGTTTCTACCGAAATCACGTTAGCCATAAGATCAAAATTCGGCATTGTTTTCCGAACTACACGTTCAATCTCATCTTTAAACGCTGCAAGAAGAGCCAAGGCCGTCAGTGCTGCCGATCCAATAGCGTATCCTTTGCCTGTGGCTGCGGTCGTATTGCCCAAGGCATCCAAAGCATCGGTTCTCTCACGCACATCCTTCCCAAGTCCTGCCTCATCACCTGCCATCTCTGCAATTCCTCCCGCATTATCAGCCACAGGTCCATAGGCATCTGTAGACAAGGTAATACCTAGTGTCGAAAGCATACCTACCGCTGCAATACTAATACCATACAGCCCACGAGCAAGAGAAGAAGCCCCTCCTGCAAGATAGTAGGCCGCAATCACTGCCACACCCACAATCACCACAGAAATCCAGGTTGACAGCATACCCAAGGAAAGCCCCCCGATCACCAGTGTGGCCGGTCCCGTCTGTGCCTGAGCTGCCAGATCTTTCGTTGGCTTATAACTTGCCGAAGTAAAATACTCCGTAAAGAAACCTATCAAGTTCCCTGCCAAAAGCCCGGCAACAATGGAACCCCAAATACCAAAATTTTCCTTTCCCATCACATAATACACCGCAATCGCTGCCAGTACAGCAATCAGAAGAGAGGAACCATAAATCCCTTTTCGAAGAGCTGCAAGGAGCACCTCTTGAGAAGCCTTGGTATCTTTTGTTTGCACGAGAAACGTACCAATAATAGAAGCCAGCACTCCCAAGGCCGCCATACTCATTGGAATCGTAATCGCCCGTAAAGGACTTTCAGGAAAAGCCACCACTCCAAGAGCCATAGTAGCCACAATAGAACCCACATAACTCTCATACAGGTCTGCCCCCATACCAGCCACATCTCCCACATTATCCCCCACATTATCAGCGATTGTCGCGGGATTTCGAGGATCATCCTCAGGAATACCTGCTTCTACTTTCCCTACAATATCTGCCCCCACATCAGCCGACTTGGTATAAATCCCTCCCCCTACACGAGCAAAAAGTGCCATCGAAGACGCCCCCATTCCAAAGGTAATCATGGCCTCTGTGATACGTTTGATAGTCTCTGCCTGATCCAGACCCACCACAGAGCTATAATACCAGCGAAGTCCATAATACCAAAGGGAGAGATCAAGAAGTCCCAGACCAACCACTACCATACCCATCACAGAACCTGCGGTAAAAGCTACCCGAAGACCTGGATTGAGACCATCACGAGCAGCCCATGCTGTCCTTGCATTGGAACGAGTAGCAATTGCCATCCCAATAAAACCAGAAAGACCCGAGAAAAATCCACCTGTCAGAAAGGCAAATGGCACAAAAGGTGTCAACAGTTTCGCCCCAAACGAGAGATAAAGCAGCAACACAAACAACACCAAGAAGAAAATCCCCACCACCTTATACTGCTGGGCAAGATACGCATAAGCGCCTTCACGAATAGCCGAGGAGATCTCTTTCACCTTCTCATTTCCTTCAGCCTTTCGGAGCACATGCGAAGCTGCCCAAAATACATACAGAAGTGCTAGAGTAGCTGCCACTGGTGTCACCCAAGTAATATCCATACTCCCTCCTTGGGCAAAACCAACACTCACTCCACCAAAAAGAAATACAAAAGTCCATCGGACAAGTGCATTTTTCATCGGAAACCTCCTTCCCAGTATAGATTTCTTATATCATATACCAAAAATCCATTTCTGTCAATCACTTCATAAAAAATTTCTTCTCAATCAAGGTTCCTACGACATCCTTTCCTTTTTCCAAAAGACCTTGTCCCAAGATCCCTATCCCCATCCATGATCCACCCCCTCCCACTGAAAAGACTTGATCCCCTTTGCCACATTCACACGACACAAAAGAAAACAGCCGCCTTCCGGCGGCTGTTTTACATATGCTTTCGACACTTTTCAGCGTAGGGGATAGCCTCGAGGCGTTCCTCGTCAATCTCCTCTCCGCACACACTGCATTTTCCATAGACACCATTCTCAATGCGCTGCAAAGCCCGAAGAACATCCTCAAGTGTTCTCTTTTGGGTATTGGACAAACCTTCTACCAGGGAGGCAGTACTGAGCATATCTGCCTGATCCACAACATCACCGTCTGTTTCAAATGGATTTCTCTCTTCGGCCGTTTCCCCCCGGATATTCTCAAGCAGAGAGTCTTTCATCTCCTCGAGCCGTTTTTTGAAATAGGCAAGCCTCTCCTGGGTCATGACCGGCTCCTTATTCGGCCTTGGCTTTTGCCGTTTTTGTCTTCTTGGGTTTTGCCTCTTTCACCTCAATCACATGCACAAGTTGACGATTCTTGCTATGGGCAAACTGAACAATCCCCGCCTTCAACGCAAAGAGGGTGTGATCCCTCCCCATCCCTACATTCTTTCCGGGGTGAAACTGTGTCCCCCTCTGACGAATAATGATATTCCCTGCAATCACAGGCTGTCCACCGTATACCTTGACACCCAGGCGTTTGGATTCACTATCACGGCCATTCTTGGCAACACCGCCACCTTTTTTATGAGCCATGGTTCTCCTCCCAATGTAATCGTATATATTCTGGATATTGTCTTGACAGAATATCCAGCATCAGAATCATATTTTTCCACAACAACAGGGACTCTTCATTCATGTGCTCCACCCTCGCTTCCCAGGTATCTCCCTGTTGCCACACACGCACATCCTGCTTCCCAAGTAAACGCGTCCCTACCACCCACCCCTGAAGGGTAACTGAAACAGCAGCACACACAATATCCCGCCCTTTTTCATCAAAAAGGGCATGACCACACGCCACAAGCCGATGTGCTGTCTCAGAAATGGTGATATCTATCATGCCTCAGAAGAGGCTTTGGGCTTCTCCTGAGACACACTCAGCACCTCAAGCACCGTATAAGTGTGCCGGTACCCTCGCTTCACCGAGTAGTTTGTTTTTGGCTTGTATTTAAAAACCGTGAGTTTTTCACCCTTCTCCTCGGCTTTTACTACCTTGCACTCAACAACTGCATCCTTCACATAGGGTTGTCCAATCACATCCCCCTTTTCCATATGGAGAAAAAGAACCTCTTTGACCTTTATCTTGTCATTCTCCTTGACAGAAAGATGATCCACACGGAGAAGAGCACCTTTCTCAGCCTTGTATTGCTTGCCACCAATTTCAACAATAGCGTACATAGGTCATCTCCTTTTCCTGAGAATATGAGTACATTATTTTAAGGGGAAGAGAGAAATTTGTCAATCTTTCCCCGAAGGATTTTTTTGAAAAATTCGTCACTTCTTCTGTGAGAAAAGAACTCTCTTCGGTCTTTTCTTTACAAAGAGTTTTCTATATAGACATTTTTCTAAAACAAAAAAAACACTTTAGAAATAAGAAACGAGCGGCCGATAAAACTCAAAGAAAACTTGACAAAAAAGTGAGATGGTATACAATAAAAGAGCAAAAAACACAACAAGGAGTTGTTTATGAAAGGGAAAATTCTTTTCATCCTTTTGTGCCTCTCTGTTTTTTCCGTACCTCTCCTCGCGCAGATAGAGATGGTAGGGTCTCTCCTGAGCCCTAATGTACCTATCTCCGCTGTTCCCAAAGAACTCAAACTTCCTGATCCCGTGCTCCCCTATTTGGAACAAGAGTTTATCAAAACCATTGGAAAAGAAGGGGCTTTTGACACCCAGTTTAAGATCGTACTTCTCATGACAAAGGTAACCAATGTCCCCTCGAGAAAGTACGAGTATCTGGAACGTATCGTGATGTGGGAAGTGCGGAACCCACAAAAAACAGCCCAGAAGATGTTTGTGGTAAGTCCTGACGCCCGCGTGCTGGCCATTCAAGGAATTGCTGAGAGTAGCAACAAAATGTATATTGAGACAATGCTTAACGTGATCGAAAGAGACACTGCCACCAAACCACGTATAGCCGCTGCCCGTGCCCTTCCCGCCCTTGGGGATAGGGAGCTCATTGTTCCCAAACTGGTGTATCTCCTCAAGACCAAATACGGTATCGATAGAGGAAAGTTTAGCGAAGAAGATACCCAACGATTTGAAGATGATAGAGTAGCAGAGGCTATCATTATCTCCTTGGGAGAGTTGGGAGACCCACGAGCCTTTCCTGCCCTCCTTCAAGTGGTTATGGCTCCTGATTCTCACCGTGATGAAACTGTGAAAGCCGCGTGGGCAGCCATGCAAAAACTCCAGTGGTAGGAAACCATGAAAAAACTTGGGATTCTGGTAAGCCTTCTCCTCGCCATCACTGGATATGCCCAGATCAAGGAAAGACCTCGTTCCATCACTGAGTTTCGTATTGGAACAGAAACAGAGATGGAGACAGCCCTTCGTATCCTCAAGACACAGGGCGAATACGAAAAAAAGCGCCTGGCTCTTCCAGTGATTGCCGCCAACATCCAAGACCCCGCCACATTTGCACTCGTCAAGGATCTGCTTCTCCATTACTACCAGAATCCCCGATTCAAAGAAGAGGATCAGGTGATGTTTTATGACGATGTGATTGCAGAAGAGCTTCTCAAGATTTTAGGGACCACAAAGTCTCCTGAGATCTTTCCTGTCGTTCTTCAGTTTGCTCTCTATGACAAGTGGCATCGAGAGGCGACAGTGAAAACAGCGTGGAAACTCATGCAATCCATCGAATGGAAATAACAAGGAGGATGAGTATGAAACGGATTCTTAGTATGGTCATTATCATCAGCATGATAGGGCTTTCTGCCTGTGGAAAGAAAGAAACCAAGCCAGAAGAGAAGCCCCCCTCTCCCACTCCCGAACAAAAACCAACCGTTACTACTCCCAAAGAGGATCTCTCTTTTGAAACCGTGATGAAAACCCTGCGAGAGGCTTTAGAAAGAGAACGGAGAGAAAGTAACTCGGCGACCCGGATCCAAACCGCCAAAGCCTATATACTTCTCGTTAAATTCTTGCAAACAGACAAAGAAAAGGTCAGGAAGGCTGGAATGACGGATGCAGATGTCAGCTTCCTCATTTCTGATGCCAAAACCAAAGCAAGACAGCGATTGGAAGAGGTGGTGAAAAACCCCACAGCCTCACCAGAGGCCAAACAAGAGGCAGAGAAACTCCTCTCCTCTCTCTAAACAAGGTATCCGAGGCCGTCTTCTTCAGACGGCCTTTTCTTTTTTCAGAAGAAACCCCTTGCTTTCTCTAAAAACCACTCCCCTTTCATTAAAAAAATATCCCCTCCTCAAAGAAAAATCCCCCTTACTTTATACAAAAAAACTCAATTTTTTCCTCCCTTCATGCCGATATATACACAAATATCCCTGCCATATCAAACTCTTGTGCAGGAGGCAACCTTGATATACCTTGAGGTTATCAAAAAATATGCAAAGACATTTTTTACAACTTTTGTGTATCTCTCATTTTTAGGACTTTTTTATTTTTTCTACCTTCTCTTGGGCATGAAATTTCGCGGAGAACAGGCTATCCTTCTCGAGGCTTTCAAAAATTATGCCCTTTTGCTGGTTCATTCTCTTCCGCTGATGGCCATCTTCTCTACCCTTATCTTTTTTGCCAAGATTGAATCCAGCGATTCTCGCTTCATGATCCGTATCATGCCCCTCATAGGTTCTCTGAATACCATTGTTCTTTTGCTTTTTTTCTTTTTCCGGTGGGATTTTGTCAACTTTATGCACTATGAGCCTCTCTCTATCAAACCCTTGCCCCAGTCTGGATACATTACCCCCTATGGAGATGTTCAGGTGTACCTTGCAGAAGGCAAAGAGAGACACCTTGTGTTCACAGGTGATATCTATCTCGCCTCCTCATGGAAAACCAACGCTTCAACCCTTACTCTCCAAGCAAGTTCGCGGGTAGGGGATGCCAGTTTTACTCCAGAAGCACGGGTATTCTCCCTTTCTCTCAAAGAGAGGGCGCCATCCTTTCAAGAAACAGGATTTACCAAAATCTTTTTTGAGGCTTACTTTGCCTACGTCCGAAAACTCCGAGAGGTTTTCTTCCGCACCTTCTATAGCTGGGGTGTTGTGAGCTCTTTGTTGGGCATCCTTTTTATGTCAGCTGGGTATTTTTCTCTCCTGGCAGGTATCTCTCTCTTCCTCAAAGAGCCTCAGATTCAGATGCTTGTCAGATCCTTTTTGGTCCTCTTAGGAGTGGCTGCGTGGTTTAGCTTCCCCCATTTTTTGAGTTTCATCTCTCTGATGAGTTTTGGGATACGTATTGGGCTTTTACGAGTAGCTTTTCCGAGTCTTCTGATGGGGGTTTTGGCTACCCTCGTGGGGTATGGAATTCTCATTCTCAAAAATGGCCTTCCACGAAAGGTCTAAGGAGTAACGATGAAAAAATTGAGTCAGTTTTTTCTTTATTTGTTTCTTCTGGCTCTCGTCCTGGGAATAGCTGGGATGGTCTACTTTCTCCAAATGTCCAAACTCCCCCCCATCGATGCCCTTATTGCCTCTCTGCGGCTTATCTACACCTATCTTCCTATTTTGGCTGGGCTGGCTCTTTTATGGGGATTGGTTTTTCAGGGGGGAGGCATCTCTCAACAAAGCGCGCTGGGGCCCGTGATTCTCTATATTTTTTTGATCATGGGAGGAGGTATCCTCCTCCAAGAGGTGACTGTCCCCTTTCTCACAGAGTTCAAACAACAATCCCTCATTCTTCAGGCAAAAAAAGCCAAAGCTATGCCAAAATTCACCATCAATCCTACCAACGTAAGTGCGTCGGAGTTTGCCTCTCTCTCCTGGTTTGTATCCAAAGACAATCTTGCCTTTGCCCAAAAAAACACCTTTCTTTCCTTTGAAAAACTCTACAAGGCCCCTCAAGGGGTGTACTACGGAATAAACTTCAAGATCGTTTCCTTTGATACTCAGGGGCGTTTGGATTATGTTTTTATCTCCCCTCAGGTAAAAGCATACGAAACGGACCTCTTTGCCCTCTCTGCCAAATCCTATGAGTACAAGAATGGCAACCTCGTATCCCAAAAAAGTTACTCCCTCAAAAAACTCACGCTCCCCTACCCTGTGGATGCAGTATATTCCCTCCGTGCCCATGGAAACCTAGAAGACATTAGCCTCATCGATGTCCTTCGTTACAATGATTACCTCTATGGTTCTCGAATCAATTTCTACCATATGGGAATTGTCATCTTTTTCAAGGTTTCTTATTACACGATGATGATTGTAATCATTGTCCTTTGTGCAGGGTTTGGACTCACCTTCCAGAACCAGCGGCTCATTGGCAAGGACATCATCCCTGCCCTGAGTTTTCTCCTTGTTTCTACAGCAGTAACCATTATGGTCTATGATATCCTCCTTGCGGCTGTCAATATGGTGTACGGACTGATTATCTAACGATGCAAGAGTATCCTTACCACGTCGTTCGCAGCAAAAGAAAAACCATCTCCATCCACATTCTTGGAGATGGAAAAGTGGAAATACGCTGTCCCCACTCAACAAAAGACCATGAAATAACACGTCTTCTTCAAACCCATGCCTCCTGGATAGAAAAAAAGCGTCATGAGGTAATATCCCGACCTCGTTTCCATGGCTCTTTTCAAGAGGGGCAACAGCTTTTCTACCTCGGTGAGTCCTATCCCATCATCCTTGATACCACCCCTTCCATCCGATGGGATGGAACGGCTTTTTTTCTTCCCAAAAAGAAAAAAAAAGAAACCCAAGATCTCATGGAGCAATGGTATCGCCAACAAGCTCATCTTTTGCTTACCGAGAGAGTAGCTTACTATGCCAAGAGGTATGGTTTTTCATATACCGGGGTTCGAATCTCCTCTGCCACCAAACGCTATGGATCATGCTCACCTCAAAACCATCTCAGTTTTACATGGAAACTGGTCCTACTCCCCTTGGATCTCATTGACTATGTCGTCGTTCACGAACTTGTCCATACGAGAGAGAAACATCATCAAAAAGATTTTTGGAAAAATGTGGCTTTTATTATGCCAGATTATAAAGAAAGGGAGAAAAAACTCAAAGCTATGCCCTTTTCCATCTACTGGTTCTGATGGCGAATACGAGTCCTTGAAAAGCGTATAGCCCAACACTGAAAGAGGGCCTCATTAACTATCCCAGAGTTCATCTTTGTTGTTCCTTCATACCGATCTCGAAAAATAATCGGTACCTCCACTACCGAAAGCCCATGATAGTACGCTTTCGCTTTCATCTCAATCTGAAAGGCATACCCATTCGATCGAATAGAGGCAAGGTTAATAACCTCTAGGGCTTTTCTCGTATAGGCATTGTATCCCCCTGTCAAATCCGTTAACGGAACCCCGGTAGCAAAACGAGCATAGAGGTTCCCACCAAGACTCAAAAAAAGCCGTTTGAGATCCCAGTTGAGCACTCTCACCCCATGAAGGTAACGCGAACCACACACCACATCGGCCCCTTTCTCAAATGCCTCAAAAAAAAGTGGCATTTCCGCTGGATCATGAGAAAAATCCGCATCCATCTCAAAGAAAATATCAAAACCCTCAGAAAGCGCGATGGCATACTGCATTCCTGCAATATAAGCCCGGCCTAGCCCCTCTTTTTTTTGCCTTATGAGGCAGTGAATCCGCGGTGTCTTCTCTGCCATTTCTCGTACAACATGGGCTGTCCCATCGGGGGAATTATCATCCACGACAAGCACATGGATATTTTCCCCTTGTTTCAAAACCTCAGGAACAATTTTTTGAATATTCTCTCTCTCATTGTAGGTTGGAATAATCACTACCGTCTTCATTGCCTACTCCCCTCAGTGTGGGGTTATTGTAAGAAAAAAAAGGATTTCTTTCAAGTTTTCCACCCCTTGCCAAAAAATACCACCCTCAGAAAACCCGAAACATATCTTTTGCCATGAGGAGAATCCCATTGCCTTCACATACCTTGTATCCTTTTTCTTTTTATTTTTCCTTTTCTTGCATTTTTTTTCTCATCTCGTCTATAATAACCCAGCCCTGGTATGCTCCACCCAAACCTATCAAAATATTTTAAGGAAAGGAATATGAGAACTCTTCCTCTCTTTCTTCTTGGAGGGTATTTCTTTTTTCTTTCCGGATGTTCTCTTCTCTTAGGGCCGATCTCTGACCTCTCAGTGAAAACGCGGCTTTCCTCGTATACGAGTGAATGGATAGGGGAATGGCCGCATCACATGTCTCGAATAACCTTCAGGAATATCCAGATCTCCCAGATGGCAGAAGAGACATCACCTTCCTTTTTTATTTGTTACTATACCAATACTTTTGCCTCCTCTGTCTATGATCATATTTCCCAAAAGAGACTCTCTCCGTGGTTGAACAATGGTGTGGCCTGCTCCGAACCCTTTGAAATTTTATTGTCCCCTGACCAGAAAGAGGCTGTCGTCTACGGAAAAGACGCTAGTGGAAATATTTACCTCACGAATCTCCACAATACCTCTTCTTCTATCCTGCCCTTTTCCTCTGGAACAATGATGGCTCTGGCTACCACAGGAAAAAAGACAATTGTCGTCACCAGGGAAACCCCATTTCATCGACTGTATAGCATAGACCAAAACACTTACTCCCAACGCTTTGGATCTTTTGAGGTCCCTGAGAGTGATACTATTCATTTGGGAAGCCTCGTGGCCAAAGAAGAAACCTCCTCTCTCATCCTTGTCACTACCAATATGACCAATTTCGTTTTTCTCACTTCTACGGGGGACCTCGCCCCTTTCCCTCCCATCACCATCCCTACGGCAAGCCCTTTCTATCATGGAGTGGTGAGAAATGGGCACATCTATCTCCTTCTCCCCATGAGTAGCTCGATAGAACTCTGGGTATATTTTGGCACATGGGAAAAGAAGGCTGTTTTCCCCTCAACAGGGGATATTTTTATCCAGCGAAGTGATATTTTACTCGATAATGACATAATCTACGTGGCTATTGTAGAGAAAGACACCTCTCTCAGACTCATCGCTTATCGAGATACTGAGCAAAAAGCCATAAAAATTGAAGAGATTTTTTACACTCTTCCACCTGATAGAGGAACCATCGATGGGATAGATTTTTTCCTCGACAAGGTGCGAGACCGTATTCTCCTTGGCATACTTCATAGCATGGGAAATGATCACCATGTTGGCATCTCCTACCTTTTGTGGTAGTTACAGCTCATCCTGGGCAAAAACCCATGGTATGCCATATCGTTTCATAAATTCCTCTGCCCAATAAAAGGATCCTGTTACCACTGAGAGCCTTTCCCTATCCTGGATGATGGGAATATCCGGCAAGTACTCCGCCTCTTCCCCTAAAAGATGGGCTAGTTCCCTCCCCCCTGAGGGCCGAGGAGAAGGAAAATCAAAACACACCACCCTTTCAAAAAGAGAGCGATAGGAAACAATACAAGGAACAAGCCTTGAAAGCTCTTTTTCCGCAAGTATACCAATATAAAGATCTTTTTCCCCGGGTATATGAGCAAGGGCATGAAAAAGAGAGAGAAAAGACTCGGGATTATGCGCCACATCAAAAAGAAAAGGGGGAGAATACCACATGCGAAACGGAAGAGGCTTATGAAAAGCTTTCCTCTTGTGCTCGTCACTCACCATGATGCCCACTCCCTGAAGAACCTCACACGCAAGAAGAAAATTCTGCACAAAAACCTCTCCCCACTGGGTTGTCTCCCAAAGCCCCCCATCGGGAAAAAGATATATCCATTTTTCTTTTGTGGCTGACACAAGATGGTACACAGGTCTCACAAACAGCAAGGGAGCCTTTTTCTCTCTTGCAGTTTTCTCCAGAACCTCTTCGGCTTCCTTTTCTTGGGGAGAAGAAAACACCTTCACCCCTTCCTTGATAATCCCTGCCTTTTCTCTGGCTATCTCAGCAAGGGTATTTCCCAAAAACTTGGTATGATCCCACCCAATCCGTGTGATAATACAAGCCGTTGGAGAGAGAAGGAAATTTGTGGCGTCAAGCCTCCCTCCCATTCCCGTTTCAAGAACAATAGCCTCACACCCCTCTTCAAGAAAGTAGGCCATTCCCAAAAAGGTAAGCGCCTCAAAAAAACTGCATCCATAACGTTCTATAAGCCCTCTCCATCGAGTCAGTACTTCCTCAAGTACCTCTGAAGCAATAGGAACCCCATTTATCTGGATCCTCTCCTCAACATGCAAAAGATGGGGAGAGGTGTAGAGTCCTACCCGAGAGTAGACCTGCCTTAGAAGTCTGGCAAGATAAATCGCTGTGCTTCCCTTGCCTTTTGTACCAGCAATATGAAAAATCTTTTTTCCCTCATAGGTATATCCCGCGTCTTCAAGCATCTTTCCCACACGGGTAGGGTCAAAATGATCCATCTGATACTTCAGAAGCCCCTTCTCATAATTGATAAGCGAAGCAAGAAAAGGATGCATCATCTTTCCTCTCCATGACCACAAGCTTTTTCCCTCCCCCTTTCTGATAGAAAAAGGGCTGTCCAGTTTGCCGGACAGCCCCATATTTTCTTGCAAAAAGGGTTACTTCTGGGTAGGCACAAGGCTTCCCGTTGGTTCGTCAGCATCAACAACAAGTGTGAGACTCACTTCTTCGCTGGTATTGCCCACAAGATCCACAGCTTTGACCTTGAGAGTGTGTGTTCCAGGAGTAAGCACCACAGGGAAATTGTATGCCACATACTCAGCCCCATCAAGAGAATACAGAACCTCTGCTACCCCCGTTTCTGCATCCGAAGCCGAAACAGAAACCCTCGCTCCAGCAGGAACATACTTCACCCCATCTTTTTCAAAGGCCGCAGGATCAACCGTCATCTCTACCTTGGGAGCATTAAGATCGAGATACACCGTGTAGGTTTTTACTTCGGAGACATTACCCACATTATCCGTAGCGCGGTAACGAATAGTGTAAAGACCATTCTGATTTGGCAAACCAAAAGCGCCATTATACACCCCAAAGGCAGCATCTCCAATAGCGTATTCCACTGTCTTTACCCCTGAATACTTGTCATTTGCCACGAGAGTAAAGAGGGTGTTTTTGCCCACATACAGGGCATCACCAATAGCCACCACCTTCTTGTCAGAGGCAATCTTGGTCTCAGGAGCAGAAAGATCCACCACCACCTCATACATCTTGAAGGCGGAGAGGTTCCCTACATTATCCTCAACCCGATACCCAATGGTGTGCTTCCCCTCTGTGGCAAAGGTAATAGGATCTCCATACTTGCCACTCAGAGAATTGTCCACCATAATATAGATAGCCTTCACCCCAGAACCCTTGTCCTCAGCACTGATCACAAACTTGGCATTGGCACCCACATAGTCCACCTTGCCATCGTTATACACCACACTCCCCGTGGCCTGTACAGGTCTCTCAGGAGTAACAACCGCTGGTCGTGCGTTCGTCGATGCCTGAGTCGGAAAATCTGGTGCCGTGGTTCTCTGTCCAAAACCTACAGCTGCCACCATAAACAACAAGACACTCATACGTTTTTTCATATATCATGCCTCCTCGATAAAAATTGTCTCTTCATGGCTATAATGATAACGCAAAAAAGGAAAAAAGGCAATTTATTCCACAATTTTCTTCTCAAGAAAATCCTTCATCTCAAGGGTAAAAAGACGCTGAATATGCACCCGGTAGATGAGTTGTTCGCCTACCCGAATAATTCCATCCACAAAATGCTGAGCCACCCCAGAGAGCGAAATCCCCGCTGCCTCCTGGATCTGCTCCTTCTCCACCTGGATCACTCGATCAATCTGATCTACCAACATCCCCACAAGGATTTCGTCCACCGTCACTACCACAAGTTTTGCCCGAGAAAGATCCGTTTGCCCAAGCCCTAACCGTTTCCTCAGGGAAATAACCGGCAAAATAATCCCTCGCAGATTCACTATTCCCTCAACATAGGGCGGAGCATCCGGCATAGGAATAATCTTCTCACATCGAACCACTTCTTTAACATCAAAGATATTGACCGCAAAAACCTTGTCTGCCACAAAAAAGGTGACAAACTGCTCTTCCATTTTCTCTCTCCCCCTTTATGATAAAGCAAAAAAAGAATTTGTCAAGGGAATAACCACCTTCTGTTTTAGTCTTCAGACAAACTATCCCCTTCTGCTACGGGAAAAAGATCATTCGCCAAAGACAAAGATATAAAAGAGACTATGGAATACATCCCCTCACACACGTTCTCTGTTACTCTTCGAAAGAAAAATGAAACCACAGAAAAAAATCAAAAAATCTTAACTTATAACATCATCATGAATGGGTAGCCAGGGGTATTTGCCCATCATCTCCCCACTCATCTCCCTTCATCATGAATAATTTCAAAAGAGGCTATCCTTGGGTCCCACAGGGAATACTTTGGATTTTTCGTGAGTCTTTACTTTGCCCCAGTTCACTCACCAACTCATCAGCGTTTGAGAACAGAAATAGCGCTTGTTTTTCTTTCTTTTCCTTGGTGATGAAGTGGTTTCCAACCAAGGCATGTTCTCTTCACGACAGCACCACCATCCTCGCTTACTTCACAAACCCCACAAAGGCATACATCGCCATTGACATAAGGGCTGCCGAGATAAAAGCAATAGGAAGCCCCTTAAAAGCCTTTGGTACTTTGGCAAGGTCAAGCCTTTCACGAACACCTGCCATCATAATCAAAGCAAGGGTAAACCCAAGTCCAGCGGTGAGAGCAAAGATGAGTGACTCGAGAAAGGTGTACTTTTCTTTCAACACGAGAAACGCTGTGCCAAGAATAGCACAATTTGTGGTGATCAAGGGAAGATAAATCCCAAGCGCGTGATAAAGGGCTGGGGCCATCTTTTTCAAGAAAACCTCTACCAACTGGACAAAACTTGCAATCACCAAAATAAACACAATCGTCTGCAAAAATTCAAGCCCCCACTTCACCAAGAGAAGATTTACCGGATAAATGACAGCTGTTGACATAACAAGCACAAACACAACAGCAAATCCCATTCCTATGGCCGAACTCATCTTTTTCGACACCCCAAAGAAGGGACAAAGCCCCAAGAAACGAGAAAAAATAAAATTATTCACAAAAACAGCGCTCATCGTGATAAGAAAAATCTTATTGACATCCATGACACCCTCCTACGCCTTCGTTGCCTTCGCTTTTTCTGCTTGACGATTCTTCAGATACTGAAAAAAAGCCAAAAGAAGCCCCATCACAATGAATCCCCCTGTGGGAAGAATCATCACTACAGCAGGGGCTGAAATCCATTGGCTGAGATCTATCACTGTCCCTACCCCCGCAAGCTGAAAAGTAATAGTACCACTTCCCAACACCTCACGAATAAATCCAATCAAAGTGAGAGAAAGGGTAAACCCAATCCCCATCCCAAGCCCATCCATCACAGAAACCAAAGGGGGATGCTTAGAAGCAAATGCCTCTGCCCTTCCCAAGATGATACAATTCACCACAATCAGAGGAATAAAAATCCCCAACGCACGATCCAATTCTGGAGCAAAGGCTTTGATCACCATCTGGACAATAGTCACAAACGAAGCAATTATCACAATATACGCTGGAATACGCACAATCTCCGGGATAAAATTCCGCAAAAGTGAAATAAGAAGGTTGGACATGGTGAGCACAAAAATTACTGCCAGGCCCATCCCAATCCCATTGATGGTTTGGGTTGTCACCGCTAACGTAGGACAAAGCCCCAATACCACCACAAAGATAGGGTTTTCTTTCACAATGCCTTTGGTAAATTCTTTCCATGCACTCATCCGTGACCTCCCTTTTTATTTCTCGCTTGTCGGGGTTGCTGAGGTTGTTGTTTCACCCAAAGAGGTATCTCCCTGAATCTTCTTATACATCACCAAAGCCTCGTGAATACCGCGAGTCACAGCAACCGAAGAAAACGTTGCCCCAGAAACAGCATCGCATCCCTTGGCTTTAAAATCATCTTTGGTAAGAGGGATGTCACCATATCCCCGTCCAAGAAATTGGGCTATCCACTTTGGATCCCTGGCTTTTGTCCCAAGACCGGGAGTCTCTCCTGGCATACTCATCACTACCACCCGCGCCACAGCACCATTCGTTACTGCGGTTAATGTTTCCACGGGCCCACCATAACCCGAAAAAGAAGCACGAAACACATAGGCTACCACAGCCTCATTCTCATAGAGAACGTAGTACGTTTTATCCTCAAAAGTTTTGACCTCATAACGGGAAAAAGAGGCATACACATCCTTCAGAGCCCGTTCAAACTCACGCTCATCCGCTGCCTCTAAAAGAGGTTTTAATCCCCCATAGGTGAGGGCAAGAAGCCCCCCTAACACTGTGGCAATTACCACCAAGGGATACAGTTTCTTGAGAAAATCCATATCAAGACTCCTTTGACTTTTTCACCATGATCCGCCGATACCCATAGAGAGAAGGCCGAAAATACCTATCGATCAAGGGCACAAAAATATTCATCAGGGCAATAGAAAATGCCACCCCTTCTGGATATCCCCCAAAGAGGCGAATCATCGTGGTCAAAATACCAAGCATCACGGCATAGAAAATATTGCCAGAAAAACTGAGCGGAGAGGTCACACTATCATTGGCCATAAAACATGCCCCCAACATCAATCCCCCAGACAGAACGTGAAAAAGAGCATCTCCAGTAAACCACCCCGTTCCCTCGGGAATCCCCCCAAAGATCCAAGAAAGGAGAGCCACTGTCCCTACATACACCACAGGAACTTCCCAGGTAATCACCCGACGAAGAAGCAAATACACCACCCCAAGCAAGATAGCCAGAGCAGAGGTTTCCCCAATACAGCCCGGCACATTGCCAATAAAAAGATCCCAATAATCAAGAAAACCTTGCTTATAAAGCCCTGCAAGCCCCTCGACTTTCAGGGTGGTCAGTGGAGAAGCAGAGGTTATCATTTCTGGGGAGACAATAGCCTGGGAGGCTTGCCAGAAATCCATCCCCTTATCCATCAGAGAACGGATCGTTGGTGACCATCGACCCGACATCACCCCAGACCACGCAATAACCACAAAGAGTCTTCCCCCGATAGCAGGATTCATAAAATTATACCCAAGGCCACCAAAAGCCCATTTCACGATAGCCACGGCAAACATATTGCCAAAAACAACGACATACCAGGGAGCCGCTGGGGGAAGGTTATAGGCAAAGAGAAGTGAAGTAATCATCACACTTCCATCAAATATCGTCACTCCTCGTTTTGCCAAAATCCCCATCACCAGTTCAGTAAGAAGCCCTGTCAGCACACTGATGCCAATAATCCGAAGGGAATTAGCCCCAAAAAAATACACACTCGCTATGCCTGCTGGAATAAGGGCAATCACCACATCCCACATCACCTTTTCAACAGAAAAAGGGCTATGGATGTGAGGAGAAAAGAGCCCCGCCCCTGCTTTTCCTTTTGCCTTTGCCATAAGCGTCTCCTGATGCGTTATTTCTTGGCCTGCGCCTGTTTGCGCTTGTAAAACTCTTTTCCATATCTGATAAGTCCCACCAAGGGAATCTTCGAAGGACAGATGTACGCACAAGCCCCACACTCAATACAATCAAAAAGCCCCAAAGCTGCAGCCTCTTCCACAAGAAAATTATCAGCCAGTTTGGCTATCTCGGTGGGCATAAGCCCAATCGGACACACGGCAAGACACTTCGCACACCGAATACACGGCCTGTCTTCCACCACATAATCCTCTTTTTGTGACAAAAACACGATCCCGCTTGTGGATTTCATCACTGGCATCGAGACATCAGGGATTTCAAGGCCCATCATAGGCCCACCGGAAATCACCGTCGCAAATCTTTCTGGTTTGCCATAACTCTCTATAAGATGAGAAATGGGCGTACCAATACGCACCTTATAGTTTCCAGCGTTGGGGACTCCTTTTCCTGTATACGTCACCCCACGCTCAATGAGTGGTTTGTGGTGAACCACGGCCTCATAGATCGCATTCATCGTAGAGACATTCTCCACCAAAACCCCAATATCAGCAGGAAGCCCCTTCGTAGGAACCTCTTTTCCAGTAATTGCCTGAATGAGTTGTTTCTCTCCACCCTGGGGATAACGTGTTCGAAGTGGTGCCACCCTGATATCCGAACGCCCGGCAAGAAGATGCATCCAGTGCTCAATCGCATCCTCTTTGTTGGTCTCTATCCCAAGGTACACTTCTTTCAGGGTAGGAATTGCCCGCCGAACAATCTCAATCGCTGTAAGGATCTCTTGAGACTTCTCAAGAAGCATCCGGTGGTCTATAGTCAGATAGGGTTCACATTCTGCTCCATTCACAATCAGGGTCTCAACAACCTTTCCGGGAGGGGGAGACAATTTCACATGCGTGGGGAACGTTGCCCCACCAAGCCCCACTACCCCTGCCTCTTGAACACGTGATACAATCTCTGCAGGTGAAAGGTTTTCCCAATCATATCGTGTTCCCAACCAATTATGAAAGCTTCCTCCCGTCTTGATAACCACAAAATCTACGTTTTTTGCTGTTAACGTGTTGGCTTTTTCAATAGCGGTCACAGTCCCGGAAACACTCGCATGTACATGGGCTGAAATCATGCCCACAGCCTCACCAATACGCTGCCCCTCAACCACTTCATCTCCCACAGAAACGAGAACACGCGCTGGAGCACCCAGATGCTGAGCCATGGGGATACGCACAAGAGAAGGAATATCAGCATTAACAATTGGTTTGTCAGATGTTAACTTTTGTTCATGAGGATGAACTCCACCTTGTTTGAAGGTGAACACTTTGTATTTCTTGCCCATGAATCACCCCACTTCACAAAAACATTCTTTATATGATAAAAGGAAGGAGAAAAATAGTCAAGAAAAATTCCCCTCACTCCCCACGAAATACTCCCCTTTCTCCCCCAGGTCCTTCGTCGAGAAACAAAGGATCCAATTTTGACATCTTTCTGAGAACCTGGTATAATATTACCTATCTTTTTCAAGGAGTTTTCATGCATAAACGCCCATGGCACATAGCCATATTTGGAGTGGTGGTGCTTCTTGCTCTCGCCACTGATCAACTCACGAAAGCCTTAGCTAAAGCGTATCTCGCCCCTGGAGAGGTCTTCCATGTTGTCGGAGACATTTTTGTCCTTCTCTATGCAGAAAACGAAGGGGCTTTCTTGGGATTGGGTGCCAGTCTTCCTCCCGTTATACGAACGTGGGTGTTGGTGATTTTCCCCACCCTGCTTTTAGTGGTCTTTGTTTTTGGTCTTTTTCTCCGAGAGAAAAACCCTTCTCTTCTTCATGTCCTCACCATGGCTTCCATTGTAGGTGGAGGCATAAGTAATCTTCTCGACAGGATCCTCTATAACGGCAGGGTTATTGATTTCATGAACTTTGGGATTGGTCCTGTTTTTCGTACGGGTATCTTGAATGTCGCTGATCTCTGGATCACCTTTGGGGCTATCATTCTCATACTCTGGGGAGGAAAAGAGCATAAAGCCTCCTCAAAAGAGGTCTCCCCTGATGGAAAGTAAGTATCCTCTTCGGGTCTGTGTGGATGCCCGCCCACTCCTTCACAAGGGGGGAATCACACGATACACATACGAGATGATCTCTGCCCTTGCCAAGATCCCCGAGGTCTCTTTGGTTTTGATTGCTCACAAGGATTTTCCAGTACCAGAAAATCTTCCCATCATCAAGGTAGTAGATACACGGTTTTCCTTTCTCCCTGGAACCCTGTGGTTTCTTTGGCGAGCTCCCACGCTGGCCAAAAAACACCGTTGTCAAATCCTTTGGGGAACCCAACATACCCTCCCTCTCAAAACGTCTCGTCTTTTCTCTCTCGTTACATGGCATGATGTGGTATGGAAAAAAGCTCCCTCGTCTATGCGAATGGTAAACCGTCTTCTCAACACCCTTCTTGCCTCTATGAGTGTTCGACAGGCAAAGAGAATTCTCTGTGTTTCGCATACCACAGAAGAGGATCTCATTCGATATTACCCTAATGCCAAGGGTAAAACCACCGTCATCTACGAGGGGAAAAGTCTGCCCGATACCACCTCGGCCACTTGTCCCTATACCTTTCCCTTTCTCTTCACCCTTGGTTCCCTCGAACCTCGAAAGAATATACTTGCTCTTCTCAAGGTTTTTGAGAAACTTGTGCTTTTCCCAGGATATGAAGAATATCGACTTGTGATCACGGGCCCACAGGGATGGAAAAATCACCACGTTTTTCGTTATCTTGATAACTCTGCTCTCCGGGAGAAAGTTATCCTTACGGGGTATCTTTCAGATGAAGACCTTATTGCCTATTTCAAGGCTTGTCGGCTTTTTATCTTTCCCTCTCTCTACGAGGGATTCGGGCTTCCCTTACTCGAGGCCGAGGGAAAAGCTCCTGTTGTGGCCAACGATATTCCTGTGTTTCGAGAACTAGAAAAGGTTTTTGAAAACTTGTGGTTGTGTGACTTCTCTCATGCCCCAGAGAAGATCGCCTCTTTTCTCACCACCCTCATCGAAAAGAACCCATCCCCACTCACCTTCAGAAAGGGAAAAGAACTCTCGTGGGAAAAAGCAGGGAAAGCCTTTGTGAAAACACTTGGGGAAATCTCATGAAAAGTCTTTTTCACTCTATCCGGAATTTTACTACTTCACTCTTTGTCCATGAAGAAAAAAGACGCGTGATGAGTAATTTTTTCTTTCTCTCTCTTCTCCAGGGAGCGAACTACCTTCTCCCTCTTCTCACGTTTCCCTATCTCAGCCGTGTCCTTGGACCTGGTCTTTTTGGCACCCTTGCCATTGCCTCCTCTCTTGTGGCGTACTTCAATCCTTTGGTAGATTTTGGCTTTGGATTCACCGCTACCAGGGAAATTGCTGTTTTTAGAGAAAATAAAGAGAAGGTTACAGAGATATTTAGTGCCGTTATGTTGATCAAACTTGTCTTTACCCTGGTATCGTTTCTTATTCTTTTGGGTATTGTCTCCGTTGTCCCTGGTTATCGTCAGGAATTTTGGCTCTTTGTCTTTACTTTTGGACTTACTATAGGACAAGTACTTTTCCCTACATGGTTTTTTCAGGGTATGGAACAGATGAAATATGTTACCTTTCTCAATATTCTAGCCAAAACGCTTTTCACCCTGGCTATCTTTCTCTTTGTGAGAACACAAAGCGATTACCTTTTGGTACCCTTCTTTCAAGGGATGGGTTTCATCGTCAGCGGGTTCCTCAGTCTGTGGATTGTGTATCGGGTTTTCGGTATCCGATGGGTGAAGCCCTCGAAAAATCTTCTTAAAACCCTCCTCAAAGACAGTTGGTATCTTTTTGTTTCATCCCTTATTAGTAGTCTCTATATGATATCGGCTCCACTTCTCTTGAGTTTTTATGTCCCCAGGGAACAGGTTGGGTATTTCTACGGGGCTCAAAAAATCATTGACATCATCAAAACTATGCTCAATCCCCTTTCTGGGGCTTTTTACCCCTTCCTTAGTCACCGTGCTCACCACCAGCGAGAGCATTTTCCCCATCTCATTAAAAAACTTTCCCTCATTGTTGGAGGTATCACCTTTGTTATATCGCTTACCATTTTTATCGGAGCAGAACCTCTTGTGCTTCTTGTTCTCGGAAATCAATATCAGCCCTCCATCCCCCTTCTTCGTATCATGAGTCTCATTCCCTTCTTTGTCGGTATCAGTACGGTGTGGGGGAGTCAAACTCTTCTGCCCCTGAAAAAAAACAGAGTGTTTACTCTGGTTATAGGAAGTTCAAGTATCCTTTGTCTTGTTCTCGCTCTTCTTTTGCTTCCCTTTTTCCAACTCCCTGCTATGGCAGGTGTTCTTCTTTTCACTGAAGCCTTGATCGCCATCCAGATGTTTGTCTATCTCTTGAAAACCAAATTTTTCTCTAGGAGTACACTATGAGAATATCCTTTCTTCTTCCCACCTTTCCGATGAAACCAAGTGGAGGATTTCGGGTAGTGTATGAATATGCCAATCATCTGGTAAAAAAAGGCCATACCGTGTATGTTATTCATCCCTACCGTCTTCATCCCCTTCCAGAAAAATCCCTGCATCCTCTCCATATACTCAAAAAAATCCAACGTCACATTCTCTTTCGTTTTCCCACCCCTCCACAATGGCAAGCCATTGATCCACGGGTCCAGATGCTCTATACCCCCGAACCTCAAGCCGCGTATATTCCTGACGCCGATATCATTGTAGCCACGTGGTGGGAAACCGCCTTTCTTGTGCATGATTATCCCCTCTCAAAAGGCCAAAAATTTTACCTTATCCAACACTACGAAACCTGGGGAGGACCAAAAGAAAAGGTGGACGAGAGTTGGAAACTTCCCCTCAAGAAAATCGTCATCGCCAAATGGCTCTATGAAAAGGGCATGGAACTCCATATTCCGAAAGAAGAGATTCGCCATATCCCAAACGCCATCGATACAAAGGTTTTCAGGCTTGTCACCCCCATAGAAAACCGTCCTCCCCGTATTGCCATGCTCTCCTCTCCCCTTGAATGGAAAGGGGCTAAAGATGGTATTGCTGCCCTACAAAAGGTGAAAGAACTTCATCCCAATGTTCAAGCAGTGCTTTTCGGCGTAACCCCCAGACCAAAAGATCTCCCCTCATGGATAGAATATTTTCACAATCCCCCACAAAAAATCCTCGTCGAAAATATCTACAACGGCTCAGCCATATACCTCTGTCCCAGCTGGGGAGAGGGGTGGCATCTTCCTCCTGCGGAAGCCATGGCATGCGGATGCACAGTGGTTTCTACAGACATTGGAGGAGTCAAGGATTATTGTATACACGAGGAAAATGCCCTTCTTTCCCCTGTGAGAAATCCACACGCTCTTGCCAAGAATCTCTGCATTCTTCTTGAAAACAAAAACTATAGACTAAAACTTGCCACTGCTGCCCACCACTTCATACAAAATTTCTCCTGGGAGAAAAGTACAGAAAAGATGATCCATTGGTTTGAAGAAACTTTGGAGGAATCCCGTGCAAAATAAGGTGTGTGTCCTCACAGTCACCTATGGTAATCGATACCATCTTGTAGAAAAAGTTATCACAAGATCATTTGAAGAGGGCGTGAACCATTGTGTGATTGTAGACAATGCTTCTTCGCCGGAGAGTGCTTCCAAACTCCGTGAACTTGCAAGAAATCATTCGCATGTCACACTTCTCTCTTTTTCAGAAAATTTAGGCTCAGCTGGAGGATACAAGGCTGGTCTTGAAAAAATTGCCATGGATATTGATTGTGAATATATTCTTCTCCTCGATGATGATAATGTACCAGAAAAAGGCTGTCTTGAAAAATTATTTTCGGCCACACGGTACCTCAAAGACTTTCCTTACCCCTATGCTCTTCTCTGTTATCGAAAACTCTTTGAACCACAAACCAATTTTATTTCCTATGGGTGTGATTTTTCCTACAAATACAACGCCTTTGCTTCTACAAATGTGATAAAAAATCTCTTTTTTAAGTTAAAAAAGCTTTTCCCTAGAAAAGAAGAGCCTTCTTTCCACCCTCTTTCCCGAATTGATATGGCTCCGTATGGGGGATTTTTTTTCCCAAAGACTATACTCTCTCTTATTGGGTACCCAAAAGAAGAATTCTTTGTCTACGTTGATGATCTTGAGTACACCTTTCGACTCACCCAAAAGGGCGGCTTTATATTCATATGCTCTGAAGCCAAGATTGAGGATATCGACATCTCATACGAACATACCTCCCCAACATTCTGGCTTTTTCAAGAAAAGCAATCCCCTCTCAAAATCTATTACTACATCCGAAACGCCACCTATTGTTATCATGCCATTTTCCGTACCAATAACCTTGTCTATCTTCTCAACATGGTCTTATGGTGGTTTCGGGTAGTTTTAGGAGGATTCACTAACCTCAAGCTCTTCTTTCAACGCTTTCCCCTCATTATTCGTGCCGTTTTAGATGGTCTCAAGGGAAAGCTTGGCAAGACCTTTTAGCCTTTCTTGCCAAACTCGCCATTTACCATCCTATCCACACTCTCCCAAAAGCGCTTGCGGTATTCCTCACCCCGATACCGTTTGGCCTTCTCCCGAGCCGCCGACGAAATCCGCTGTTTTAGTTCCGATGAAAAGCGGATTCTCTCAATAATCTTTCGAGTCTTCTTTACATCAAAAGGCTCGACCAAGAACCCATCCACACCATCATCAATAATCTCTGGAAAAGCTCCGCTTCGAAAGGCTATCACAATCTTACCATACGACATCATCTCTACAAGGGCTAACCCAAAGGCTTCCTCTATGGCGGGAAATACAAAAATATCCCCCCATTTCGCTGCCTCCTGAGGGCTCATCCATCCCAAATCCTTTTCTTTGGGAACCTCCACCGGAACCGCACACCCACCCGTTCCCCCAATATACCGAACCTCATATCCCAGTTTTTCCAAAAAGAGAGGATGCTTATACCCCTCATACCTCCCAAAGTACACAATATACTCATGGGTGGGTTCTATTCTTTCAAAGGTGGATGAAATCCCATTGGGAATAACCTCACAAGGAATTCTTTGACCAAGACAGGGGTACAACAGATCCTTCTCAAACGTGCGTTTGACAAACTCACTGATAGCCACTATGCCACTCAAGCGTCGATAACATCGTATATCCCAGGGAACAATCCAGAGTTTCTTCCTAAGAACACGTTCTCTTGACTGCATATGCCAAAAGAGCCTTGCCCCTTTTCTCGAAAGAGGAAGCGCCAATTGCTGAAGTGCTTCCCTACTATCGAAAACCACCACATCTCCCCTCTCAATCAAAGAGAAATGAAATCCTTTGGTATTCTTCCAGGGGAAAGGGGTAGGCGCACGCTCATATGTTCCCCATCCCTGGTGAACGACATGGTGAAGAAAGGGATGAGACACATCCTCCCACAGGGACTTAGCATACGAAGAATAGTGAAGCCACACCTCCCGCCCTGGAGAAGACAGAAGAAATCGCCAAAGGGTTGTACCACCACCTCGAGCCTTCTCGGTACTGCTAAATACAAAATGAAGCTTTTTAGTGATATGCTTCCTTTCTGACCACATGATGGTGTAACATCTCCTCCATAATGGTTAATTTATTTTCAGCTACCTGTTCAAGGGAAAATCGTTCCTTCACCTGAGTAACAAGATGCTCACTTAGCCTTTCCTTAGCATATTCCTTCCTCACAAAACGCTCAAGAATGTCTGCAAGTTGTTGGCTATCTCCCTCAGGAAACACCATCCTCTCATCCCCAATAACTATCGGTATTTCCCCAGAACTCGAACCCACTACTGGAGTTCCACACGCCTGAGCCTCTACAATCACTCGGCCAAACTGTTCAATCCACCATGAGGTACTTTTTGAGGGAAGTACCAAGACGTCAATAGCATTGTAAAAGAAAACAAGCTTTTCCATGGGTCTCGCCTCCAAAAAGTACACCCTGTCTTCTACCCCTTCTCTCTGAAGCAGTTGTACCAACTCTTCTCTATATCCCTGGGCCACTTTGCCTAGTAAGTAAAGATTGCAGAACAAACCCTTCTTTTTCAATATACCTAAGGCCTCAATCACCGTATCCAATCCCTTCTCTGGGGTAATTCGTCCTACATACCCTACAGCAAAACTCTCCTCTCGAATCTCTGGAAACACAGTTTTAGCTTCTTTTCGAGAAAGGGGGAAAAAAATCTCGGTATTCACAAAATAGGAAGTCTTAAACTGCTTGCCGACAAAACCCTTTCGCTTGTAAAGATCAAGGCCTGCTGTTGGAACAGAGGCCATTCCGTGGATACGAGAGAGAACATACCTCTCTATCCACCGATAAAGAAAAGGGTGTTTTCCTTCAAGATTCTCATCACTCTCCACCACAATCACCGAACGTGGAGAAAACACCCTCACCATCCACACCCATTGCCAGGCAGCAAAAGAGTAAGGCTCCTCCTTAAGATAAACAACCTCTGGTTTTACTCCCAGAAGAATCTTTGCCATACGAAGGATATTCACAAAGAAAAAACTTCGGATATGATTTCGGAACATAACCAACAAAGGGTACGTCGTTATATACCTGTCCTCTGGAAGTCTCTGGAAACGTTGATCACGAGAACTCTCCGTCCAGCGATGAGCTGTAACGAGATGTACTTCATGTCCCTTCTCGGCCATCTTCCACACAAGTTTGCGGTACTCCTTTTCCACAGCCGCATGCCAGATATAAAGAATTCTCATGCTTTTCCCTCTCTTTTTGTTATTAGCCACCACACTACCCCCATAACCACAAATCCAACCCCAACGGTAGCAATGGTCCACCATAGCCGAAGAAAGTGTGCCTGAATATACCATCGATTCCCCGACCAAGAAAACCAGCATCTCATCTTCAGACGTTTCTCCTGGGTATCTCTCTCGAGCCACACATCTGGCTTCCAAGGCAACACTATCTTTCCCCACGTGGTATCAAGTTCTATCTGCTCTATCTGAAGAATTTCTTCCAAGGGCTTTCCGGAAAGACTCAAAGGATACCCAAACTCAAAGAGCCATAACCCCATCTTATGGCCCTCAGGGTTGCGTGGGATCCAGACACACCAATCCTCAAGAAGAAGCCTATGATAGCGGATAGGATCAAAGTATTTTGTTTCCTTCTTTTTTTGATACGCCCTCGTAAGGGCAGAAAGATGAATTTCTGGTTCCATCTGTACCCAGAAGCCTCCATCTTCCAACAAACGATTTAATCCTTCTTTCAGCCCCTCAGAAGAAAAAACAAAAAGAGTATTTCGCAAAAAGAGTTCATGATACAGCCGCTCAAAAGGGAGACGAAGGTAAGGGGAAAGATTTGTGTGTTTTTTGAGGAAAGAAAACCTCTCCCATATTATACTCTGTTCTTGAGGTTCTATATATCTTTGCGAAAAGACCATGTTGGAACTAAAAGTATAAATATACGTATCATTCTCGTTCACAAGAAGTAACCTCTCCGAAAAACGTATGTTGTCTAAAAGAGGTTCCCCCTCCACATTTTTCAACCATCTTCCTGTATCATACCAAACAACCCCATACTCTGGTGGCGTCAAAAATCGACCCTTGATCTTCCCACCTCGAATCTCTACGCCAAGAGGTTGAAATACAAAGACAAACACCATTGCTGTCATGATAAAAATACTAGCATATACACTCACTCCTGGGGAGAGAACCTTCCGAGGTAGTTCAAGAGAATCAAGAGAACGCCTCTCGCCACTCCAGGCCAAAAAGCCCATCATCACCGCAAGATGATTCCATACATACACTCGAAGGATATTCTGATTGAAAAGCAAAAGAAACATCTGGAGAAAAAATCCACAACCAAGCACCAGAAACCACATCTTTTGGTCTTTTGAAAAATGTCGCCACCTCCCAAGCACAAAAAAAAGAAGCGAAGCCCCTAACCCAGCCAACACAAACCCCCCAATAACACCTGTTGCAGAAAGCATTTCCAGTGGAACAGAACTCCCCTCAAACGGCTTCACATCACTATTCCCCTGGGGAACCACATTCCCCCGGAAAAGAGCAATATCAGGAGTCACCCCACCAAGACTTACGGCAAACACGGGATGACGAAACACAACCTCAAGGGTATTCTGGATTCCTTCCATCCGTTCTGTATAGGACCAGCGGAGAGTATTCTTAAGCACAGTCTGCCATGGCAAAAACACTATCCCCCCAACCACCCCTAGACCTCCCATTATCATACCAGCAACACCAAGGGTACGGAGAGTTTTTCCCCCCCATCGTTTTTGTAGGCTCCCAAGAATTTCCCCCACCCCAATACCAATACCCTCTATACCCAAGGCAAGCCACCCCATTCTGGACGTAGAAAGCCCTATCATCACCATGGTAAACACAAGGTAAAGCATCACCCACAGCCTCTGAATCCCCTGACTCTGTCGAAACCACACCCAAAGAAGCGGAGGAAGTACAACAAGGTAGGTTGCATAATACGACGGCTCATAGTTCCACCCATTCACCCGATAAAGACTATACTCTCCAAAAAGAGCCAAAGTCCCTTGCGTTCGCCAAAGCCCCTCCCGTATCCAACCAAGTGATGGAACTACCCATTGTATCCATCCAAAGACAAGGGCCGGCAAAAAAGAAAGCATATACACTACCAAAAGGTGAGGATAAAAACTTTTTTCCGACCCTTTCTCTTCATCAGACGGTGCACTCAGTTGGACCACACAAAACACCCAAAACACATATATCCAAAGCCAGATCGCGTACCCAAAACTCCGAGACAAAAGACTACTGTTCAGGGCAAAGACCATATTGAGAAACGCAAAGAGAACAAGCCACCCCATGCCAGGAACAAGAAAAAGACGACGTTCCCGAAGAAAAGACACCCCCAAGATTCCTATCATCACCATCATGACCAGCATAGAAAACCGCACCGTAAAACCTACCACATTCACACTCAAGACAATGTCCATCGAAGCCGTAACAAAAGCAAGACCAATGAGACTCAAAAAAAACCATTTCCCATGCCTTTTCACGATTCCCTCCGAAGTTTCAAGGCAACAATCACCCCAAGTGCCATCGAAAAGGAAAGCATAGCCATTACCAAAAACCGCCTTCTTGGCTCAAGTTGGGGAACCTTACGCACCTGTGGACCTATCCATGTGACATGAGAAAAATTTGTCCGAAGATAGGTGTCAAGATGCTCTACGTCTTCTTGAGACAATATCTTCTCGGGGAAAAGAATCGCCACATTGGTGTGATTTCGAAGAGTAAAAATCAGAGTTCTCTCAAAGTCTCTCTGAAGTCGTCGAGAGAGCGCCTCTTCCGTAAACTCCTCCTCTCGCTCATAGATCACTATATCGCCCTTTATCACATACCGAACCTCACACAAGCGATAGGCTACCCCAGAGATTGCCACCATCATCCACAGTGCCCCAAAGAATAGCCCCCAAAGACCCACCACGATCAAAACATCTCTTGCTGTTATACGCCCCTCTATCTTGTACCATCCCATTTTTTTCCCCTTTTCTCTTGAAATTCCCTATACGCTTTTTCTACATATTCCCGAAACTCCCTCTCAAAACGCTCTCGACTAAACCGAAGGGCATGTTCCCGGATAACCCTCGGATCAAACCTCTCCTGAGACCGCTCGAAGTGTTTCACGGCATTCTCCAAAGCCTCCACTGTTTGAAGACCAAAATGTACTCCCGTTATGCCATCCTTCACTGTTTCCTGTGTTCCTCCCCTCCCAAGACAAATCACTGGAGTACCACACGCCTGAGCCTCCACAGGTACAATCCCAAAATCCTCTTCCGCAGCAAATACAAAAGCCTTCGCTCGTTGCATAAGATCAACAAGAACCTCATCCGGCTGGTAACCAAGAAGCTCCACATTTTTGGCCGCAAGAGCCTTGATCTTTTTTTCATCAGGCCCTGTCCCAACAACCACAAGCCTCTTTCCAAGACGAGAAAAAGTTTCCACAATCAGGTCTATCTTCTTGTAGGGAACCATACGAGATGCCGTGAGATAAAAATCCTCCTTGGTCTCTCGAAGCGTAAACTTCTCCACATCCACAGGGGGATAAATCACATCAGCCTTCACTCCATACACTCTCTGGATACGTCGAGCAATATAGGACGAGTTTGCCACCCACCTATCCACCCGCGGCACCGTGGCCACATCCCAGAGACGAATATAGTGGAGAATAAGTCTAGCCAAAGCCCCCTTCACCCCCCTCTCAAGCCCACTTTCCCTCAAATACTGGTGAGAGAGATCCCAGGCATACCGAACAGGAGTATGGACATAACTGATGTGGAGTTGGTCTGCGTGAGTAAGTACCCCCTTGGCCACGGCATGCGACGAAGAGAGAACCAGGTCATACTCCCTCAGATCAAACTGTTCAATCGCCAGGGGGAAAAACACAAGATATCCTCGATACTTCTTTTTGGCAAAGGGAAGTTTTTGGATAAAAGACGTTTTTGCATATTTTCCTTTGAGAATAACGTGTCTCTCCCTCTCACCCAGAAAATCAATCAGACTATAGATATCCAGATCACCCCAGATATTGGTTATACTCTCGACACACTTCTCCGCACCCGCATAGACAGAAAACCAATCATGCACCAGGGCTTTTTTGAGAGAAGAAAGATCCATCCTCACCCTCTTTTTGGAAAATTATAAAATAAGCATATATAAAACAAGAAACATAAAAAAACCTACTTGAGTACTCTATACACTCCCACAATGAGCTGATTATGCATCCTATGAAGCAATCGAAACCATCGTGACGAACAGTACTGGCAAAGCGTATCATAATCCTCAGCAAATTGGGCTTCAAAACGAGCCCCTCCTTTTGATTCCCCATGAATACGGAAAGCAGAGAGCTTCTCCTGAAGAACTACTGGCTTGTATCCCTTTTTCAACAAACGAAGCCAGTAATCATAATCCATGGTGTAGTGTTTGTTCTCATCAAAAAAACCCACCCTCTCTAAAACTTCCCTTTTCCAGAACGTACTTGGTTGAATAATACAATTCATCACATACAAAGACCAGGGAAATCCCACTGTCCGCCAGAATGTCTTATAAAGAGAAATAGACTTTTGAATTCTCTTTCCGTTGGCATCAACAATGATCCCATCACCAGTCACCCACATTGTTCGTGGACGAGAGAGAAACACTTCTTTGACTTTCGACAAAGCCCCAGGAAGATAATAATCATCTGAATTGAGATAGGCCACAATATCCCCTGTGGCTTTCCGGAGTCCCTTATTAATAGCCTCTGTTTGTCCCCTATCTTTCTCAGAAACCCACTGAATTTTTTCCCCATACGAACGCAGAATATCTACTGTTCCATCCGTAGAGCCACCATCAATAACAAAGATCTCTTTTTCAACCCCTTCCTGGGCAAGAACACTCTCCACCGTTTGCCTAATAAAATGCCCCTGATTGTAAGAGGGAATAATAATTGAGAATTTCACTTCTTTTTCTCCTTCTCCTTTTGCAACCTCTCAATTTCATATTTCACCAACCCAATTTCCTGCGTGAGCTCAATAATCCTTTTTGAGAGTCGGGAAATGACCACAGAAAACTGCACCAGAATCAAAAGAAGAGCCCCTATAAGGATGAGAAGAAGAGCCACCGGGGGGTAATGTACCCCTACCAAAGCCGCCAGATATTCTAGCCCATCTCTCCAGAGAGAGAACACCAGGAGAACCCCCCCAAAAAAAAGCCAGAGAATAGCGTACTCCTCATGGATCCGCCTTTTGAAAACCAGGGGAAAAATAAGCCCGAGATAACACAGACTCCCCACAATAGCAACCATCTGAACCTTATCCATTTTTTTCTCCTAACGCAAACGGTACCGAAGTGCAGTCATCACAATGGCAAGTGTCACTTTAATCATATAGTATGCAGAGCGCCATCCAAAGATAGAAGATTTTCCCCCCACTCGCTCGCGCATCTCTGTAGGAACCTCAACTATACGAAAACGGTTTCTTCCTAGAAGAATCACCGCTTCTGGCTCAGGATAATCCGTAGGATAATTATACACCATAAAATCAATCACTTCTTTATTGTACGCCCGAAATCCAGAAGTGTTATCGGTAATCCGTTGTCGGATGAGAAGTGAATTCAGTATCTCAAAAAACCATATTCCTATTCGTCTTCCTATGGTAGATTGGAACGAGGATTTCTGCCCTGGCAGAAACCGAGAACCAATCACAGCATCCGCCCTCCCTTCCTTCAGAGGATCAAGAAGTTTTGTGATCTCCGAAGCCACATGTTGTCCATCTCCATCAAACTGAACTGCCACATCATATCCATAGCGATAGGCATATTTAAGGCCTGTCTGCACCGCTCCCCCTATCCCAAGGTTGGTAGGAAGTTCTACAACGGATACCCCCTTTTTTCTTGCAATCGAAGCAGTCCTGTCACGAGACCCATCACTCACCACAAGAATATCAAAATCTGGCACATGAGAACGGAGATCATCAATAACCCTCGCAATCGCTTCTTCTTCATTATATGCTGGAACAATCACCAGAACCTTCATGATTTTTCCTTGGCAACAATTTCTTCATAATGATCTCTCATCCATTGATAGGTCAAGCGAAGCCCTTCCTCCAAAGAAACCTTTGGACGCCACCCTAACGAAAAAAGACGGGAAACATCCAATAACTTGCGAGGTGTTCCATCCGGTTTTGAGGTATCATACACCACCTCACCCTCAAAGCCACTTATACGACGAATGATCTCTACCAATTCTCGAATACTCACATCTTCACCCACACCAACATTCACATGTAGCCCATCACTATAATGGTTCATAAGAAACACAAGGGCATCAGCAAGGTCATCAATATAGAGAAATTCCCGCCGTGGAGACCCTGTCCCCCAGACCGTTACTGAGGGAGAGGTATTTTTCTTTGCCTCATAGAACTTGCGAAGAAGGGCCGGAATAACATGGGAGTTTTGGAGATGAAAATTGTCCTGGGGACCATAGAGATTCGTCGGCATGGCTGAAATAAAATCACATCCATATTGCTGCCGATAAAACCTTGCCATCTCCAGACCAGCAATCTTGGCTATAGCGTATGCCTCATTGGTTGTTTCAAGAGCCCCAGTAAGCAGGTACTCCTCTTTTATAGGTTGTGGACAGAGTTTAGGATAAATACACGAACTCCCCAAAAACAAGAGTTTTTTCACTCCATACCGATAGGCAGCATGAATGGTATGAGTGGCAATAGCAAGATTCTGATAAATAAAATCAGCCGGATACGTCGCATTTGCCAGAATACCCCCTACCTTGGCCGCAGAAAGAAACACATATTCAGGCCTTTCCGAAGCAAAAAAAGCCTCTACATCAGCCTGACGAGTAAGATCAAGCTCGTGATGGGTCTTCACCACAATATTGGTATAGCCTTGCCTCTGAAGGGCACGAAGAATAGCACTCCCTACAAGCCCACGATGCCCCGCTACATAGATTTTTGCCTCTTTTTCCATCCCCTACTCCGAAAACCGATACGTCTTGAATCCCTCTGTTTTCAAGAAGTGATCTCGCTTTGCTTCTTCCATATCATGGGCAATCATATCTTTGACCAAATCTTTGAGGGTATGCTTTGGTTGCCACCCAAGCTTCTGACGAGCTTTGGTAGCATCCCCAAGAAGAATATCAACCTCAGTAGGACGAAAATACCGAGGATCAACCTCTACAACGACATCACCCGTATCCGTACGGATCCCCTTCTCTTCCACACCTTTGCCTTGCCAAGTTATAGGAATACCTACTTCAGCAAAAGCAAGTTCTACAAATTCTCTCACTTCATGGGTTTCCCCTGTGGCAAGTACAAAATCCTCTGGTGTTTTTTGTTGAAGAATCAACCACATCCCTTCGACATAATCTTTGGCATGCCCCCAGTCTCTCTTGGCATTGAGATTTCCAAGATAGAGCTTCTTCTGATGCCCCAGTTTGATACGACACACCGCCCGAGTAATTTTTCTTGTAACAAAGGTTTCTCCTCGCAAAGGACTTTCATGATTAAAAAGAATTCCATTGCAAGCAAACATGTGATACGCCTCACGATAGTTCACCGTAATCCAGTAAGCATACAGTTTCGCTGCCGCATAGGGACTACGGGGATAAAACGGTGTTGTCTCGTTTTGTGGAATAGCCTGAACCTTTCCATACAGCTCCGAGGTTGATGCTTGATAGAAACGTGTTTTGTCCTCCAGTTTCAAAATACGGATAGCCTCTAACAAACGCAAAGTCCCCAAAGCATCAGCATTGGCTGTATACTCTGGCGTTTCAAAAGATACTTGAACATGGGATTGAGCCGCAAGGTTGTAGATCTCATCTGGTTGTACTTCCTGCACAATACGAATTAAATTGGTAGAATCTGTCATATCTCCATAATGCAAAATCAAACGCTTCTCAGGATCATGGGGATCCTGGTAAAGATGATCTATACGGTGAGTGTTAAACAACGAACTCCTTCTTTTTATACCATGAACCTCATACCCCTTGCCAAGCAAAAACTCTGTCAGATATGCCCCATCCTGACCCGTAATACCCGTGATAAGCGCTCGTTTCATGCCATGTCCTCCGTATCCTCTCTCTCAGTTTCCTTTCTTAATATATTGTAAAGATAGATATGGGAAAAATCAATCAAACATTCTTTTCATAAAGAGTTCAAACGCTTGAGCATCTATAAAAAAGTCCACCTCTTGAGTAGGACCTTTTTGTATAGGTTTCACTAAAAAATAAAAATAAGAAAGTGCCAAAGCTTCCGCAAGCGCGAAAAAGCAGTTATTAGAATCATCTTTTTCTCCTCTCAATTCCACCACACGGGCCTTTTCTTTCATCCACAACATATGGGTAAGCCCTGCTCCATGAAGTCCCATCAGCACCTCAGCTCCTTGCACTGCAGCTATTTGTTCTTTAAGAGAAAGATCTTCCATAATAAGAATTTCAAAACCATATTTCTGCAAAATAGGGAAAATATCTTCTTCATTTACCAGTCTTCGCCTAGGAGCCTTTTTTCTACTAATATATATTCTTTTGTTTTGGTTTCTCTTTTCATTACCAACACTTTGAGAATCTATAAACATAAGCATGCGTTCCCTCATATTTTTCATAAGAACGGGTCTATAATTTCCTGTAGGGGCTACCGGAGGAACAATGAGAAGATGTTTACAAAAGATTTTTTCAAAAATTTTTACAAAAACTACCTGAGGAGTGTATACTTCCAATAAAGGAGCAAGCCTACGAAAATAAGGCTTATCTGGCAAAAACACAACATAATTTTTTAATAGTATACCTTCTGTTTTGTTTAGAGCCTCCATCCGCTGCAGAACGTCCCCAAACCAGTGAAAAAAACTTCCACTAAAACAATCAATGATGTACAAACCATTTTCATAATTTTCTTTTCTTTTTCCAAATAAAGAGAGGATCGCCACCCCCATTCTCAGAAAGAAATCTTTCCAAGATATAATACCATAAGGATAGAAAAAACCAAAGAAGATCCGTATTCCCTTTGCGACAAAGCCACTCCCCAGAAAAAATGCGTGAGAAAGAACATAGAGTTTTACCTCAGAAAATGTTCGAAAAAGTTCTTTTTCAAACAATTGCTTATCTTCTTCTTTTAGCAACCTTGGCACATTCCTTTTGACATTTTCAGATTCCAAAAAAGATATTTCTCTTATTGTCACGCTTTCCTCCCCTCTAAACATAGAGTAATGACAGGAAGACTCCAAAATACCACTAGCGGCTCAAGAAACATACTCATTCTCTCAGCTGAACCAGGGATATTCCAGTCTGGAAAGGTTTGAATAAAAACATAGGTCCCTACAAAAATCATGGCCACGTTCACCCAGAAGAAAAACGGCCATGTCCAGAGTTCTCGTCTTTTCCTGAGTTCTCCATCTGAAAGGAAAAGGATCATAAGCAAGAGAACTATCCACCAATAGGCAAGCCTTGGTTTTACAATAGCTCTCCAAAACATATCGATAGTAAGCGGAAGATAGCGCGTCACCCTTTCCAACGTTATATATTTTAAAGGAGTAAAAACAGACCCAACAATCTTGACTACCTGTTCCCCATACGTAGAGAGAGAGAATTCCTCTTTAGCTATAGCCTTTTCCTCTCTTTTCGTGGGGAGGTTTTCTTTATTCTCAGAAAGTGCCACAGACGCCTGTTGTCTCTGCAAAAGTGTTTCCCAGTGTTGAAGAGAATATTCCCATACTACTTTTGTGGTAAGAAGAAAAATCACACAAACGACAAACAAAACACCCTTTTTCCACCACTTCATCTCCTTCACAATCACAAGGGAAATCGCGTAGAAAAGAAGAAGCGAAAGCCACCAGGGTTCGCCATTTCGACACCAGAGATACCCTCCACCCAAAATTGAAGAAAGAAGAAGATACGGATATTCCTTTGTCCGAATCCACTCGTAGCCATAGAGAAAAGCCAATGCCAAAAACCCAGAGGCATCCAAATTATTGTATCCCAGCATACTATGCCCATAAAAACTTCCTATGCCTGTGAGCACAGCCCCAGTGATCCATACCATCCAGGGTGGATACTTTTGACGTAAGACCCACCCTATACCCACCCACACAAAGCTTATATACAAAAGGGCATGCCAAAAAAGAGGGGTAGAAAAGCCAGAGAGATAGAGCCACATATGAGAGAGATGAATGTAGAAGGGGTACATTCCAAAATAACCATAACGAAGAGTAGAAAACATATTGCCTTCTTGAGCAAAAACTCGCCCATAAAAGTCATATACAGCTAAAGAATCCCACCCAGGAATAGGAAAAAGAAGCCCATAAACAACGGGAAAAATCCAAAATAAACATATTATTAGCCATATAATATTAATATTAGACCACTTTTTTTTCTCACTAAAATGTAAAAAAGAACGATGCAAGAATAATAAGTCTTTGTTTTTCAAATGGGGTACACTAAATACAAG
>JAOADA010000009.1:0-265 GCA_026417555.1 Brevinematales bacterium | reverse complement strand
TTTTCTTTAGCAAAGAAGACAAAATAAAACCATTAAGAAAGAAAATTGTTATATAAAACACTTTCATTTTTGTTCCTCCAGTTTAATTAATACAAGAGTATCATCTTTTTTTAAATATTTTCTTGGATTATAATTCTCTCTTATATAAGTAATGATTCCATTACTGTATATATAAATCCCTTCACAAGGAATAGAGAAAGTAGGCCAAGAAGTCCGGGGAGAAAAACTATCCATGCTTTCTTTTACTACCAAAACATAAGAAATC
>JAOADA010000008.1 GCA_026417555.1 Brevinematales bacterium | reverse complement strand
GTTTTATGGTATGAATGAGAGGGCTTTGAGGCAAAGCCCTCTCGTTTTTTTTGAGAAGTGATTTTGAAGGGAGAGTGTCGGAGAGGGAGGGGAGCAAAAAGAGATTTTTTGGAGTAGGGGGCATCTTTTCTTGGGTGTGAAGAGGTTCTTGGGAAAAATGGAAAAAAAGAGTGAAGTCTTGACAATTTGAGGATATGAGGATACAATATACCTATGAGAAAGGGGTGTGTATTTTGGTGCTTGATTTTTGGTTGGCTTTCTTTTGGGTATGGGGTAGAGACGTCTGTGTATCTGCTTGATCCAAAGGATGGGCAGAAAGAGAGTGTTTTTATTCGGGGCATACCTGCTCGTCGTCTTTCCAAGGATTTCTTTTTTTCTGGATGGCTAAAAGAAAGACAGTGGCTTCGGCTTGAGGTACAGGGTCTTCAGAGAGAAAAAAATTATGTTTTTTTTACTGGAACTCGATGGGTGAGAGTAAAGCAGGTGTTTTTTTATGATACGAACAATCTTCCTTTTTGGGGGTATGAAAAGGTTGGGAAAACCTCTTTTTTTCTTCCGGTGGGGATTTCATCTCTTGTTTTGGATGTAGAACTGGAAGGTCATCCGCTGGTGATTTTTCCTAGGGTGATCGAAGCGGAGCAATTCTTTCAGAAGACGATGATTGTTTCTACACATGTCATGGTGATTGGCATTCTTTTTTCTTTTTTTTGGGGTTGGTATGGGGTGTGGGCTTTCCGAAGAAAGGACATGGTTCGTTTGTGGAAAACGTTGAATTTTTTGTTCCTTGGGATTTTGACGTATTGTGTGATTTTTCCTGGGGAACATGCCCTCTCGTTTATGTTGGTGATGATGGGTGTATTTGGGTGTTCCTGGACAGGGTATCAGCTGGTGATGCATCCAGAACTAAGGCGGCCAGACATGCTTCTTTTGCATGGTCTTTTTCTTCTTTTGGCGGTGGGAATGGCAATTGCCGGGATTGTTTCTCCGGTGATAGGTTTTTTTCTGTTTGGGGTGGCTATCCACTTCAATTTGATTCTTTTGATTTTTTATTATCAACTTTCTGAGAGGGGCAAGTTTCTTCCCTGGCATTTGTTTTTTCTTGTTTCCTGGATTGTTTTCTTCTGGGAGATGATGGGGGTGTGGACAGAATGGTCTCCTCTGGCGCCTTGGGGGATTGTTTTGGGGCTTGTGGTGTATCTTATGGTGGAGTGTTGGGAGTTGTTTAAGGAGATATACCTAGACAAAAGTCTTTATCAGTTTTATCAAAATACCAACAGACTTCTCAAGGGATATTTGGCCCAGAGTAACCGAAAACTTCAAGAGACGGTGGTGGCCCTGAAAAAAGAGAGCCATCAGAAGGCTCAGCTGGTGCATCTGTATGAGATTCAGCAAAAAAAATATCGGGATCTTGTGGAAAATCTCTCAGATTGGATTTGGGAGATGGACAACAATCTTGTGATTACCTATACTTCACCTCGTATTGAAAGTTTGCTTGGTATTGCCCCTGAAGACGCGGTAAAAAAATCGATGGAACCTATTATTGGGAAGGAGGCCTTTTTTATCTTAAAGAGGGCGCTGCAGCAATCAGAGGGGAGACTCACAGGACATTTGCTTTCGCTTCAGAGGGGAGAGCATTCAGTTCTTCTTGAGGTGGTGTCTACTCCTCTGATGAGGGATGGGCATAGAGAAGGGTATCGGTGCATTGGAAGGGATGTGTCACAGTTGATACTCATGCGAAGTGATCTTTTGGCTTATCGGCAGGATTTTTCTCTGTTGTTTGATCAGTCACCCCTGGCTATGGTAGTTGTTGACGTAGAAAGTATGAGCCTTCATCGTTGGAACAAAAGATTTGAGGATCTTTTTCCCTTGGCACACAATCGACTTACGGCTTTTTTAGAAAAGATTGGGGATCCCTATGCCAAGGATATTTATTTTGCTTTTAAGGAACTTCTTTCCCAAGAGAAGAGCCAGTTTTTTTCGTTTTCTTTACCGTGTCCTGTTGAGAGGGAAAATGTGTGGTTGGTTATGCAGGGGTATCGCCTCTCTTTTGAGGGTCGTGTCTATCTTGTTTTGACAATCTTTCCTCCTGAGTTTTGCCTCTTTGAGAAACAGTGGGAGTGGGTTGCCTCCTGGCCTATACCTGTGGTGGTGATGGATAAGTATGGGCACCAGCTCTTTGCGAACAGTAAGGCCCAGGAGATGGCTTTTTCTTTTCCTTTGCCATCCCCTCCTCCCCAAGAGGTGAGTTCTTTTTCTTATAAAGGTGATGGAACGGTCATCGTAGTACCGAGGTATCCTCTTTTGTATCTCGTCTTTGGGTGGTTTTTCAATCATACAGATACCAAACAAGTGATGAGAAACATGTTGTATACGTTTCCAGTACCGTGGGTGATCATTGATAAAGAGTTTCAGGTTGTGGAATGGCACCCCGTGATTTTTGAGGTTTTTCACTTTCAGGCCCCTCATGGGCAGTTTCTTTCTCAAATGATCAAAGAAAGTGGTCTTGCAAAACAGATCCGTTTTTCTTCTCCCCCGTCATATACCGTCGTGACAGCGTATCTTCGAAATAAGCGGGAAGAAGTCTTTTTCAAGGAAGTGTATCTCTTTGTTTTTGAAGAGCATGCTATGCTGTTTTTCTTTGATGGTGAGGGTTCTTCACCTGACAAAGAGATGCTTCCACTTTTTCTCCATCAATTGTCGCTTTTTACAGAAACACTTCAGGGGATTCAGAAAGAGATTCAGCGGGAGGGGAAAGAGGTTCTCACCACACCTCCTTTCCCTCGTCAGCAAATGCCAGAACTTTTTTCTCTCACAGAGACAGAACGCAAGATTCTTGTCTTGCTTGTTCAGGGAAAAACCAATGCTGAAATTGCAACTCTTCAAGAAATCTCTGAGGAAACTGTCAAGGGGCACCTCAAACGGATCTTCAAGAAATTGGGGGTATCAAAACGCTATCAGATTATTCAACGGTATCATGGGCTTCTGTGAAAAGAGGTATCTCTGGGGTTGCAAGCTTTGTTTCTTCCCTTTACAATATTTTATAAAAGAAATGGAGTAGAGAAGTATGGTTTCTATTATTCTTGCGGGTGGGAGTGGTACTCGGCTTTGGCCCTATTCCCGGCAGAATTTTCCCAAGCAGTTTTTGAGCTTGGTGGGTAACAAGAGTCTTCTCCAGATGACAGCAGAGAGGCTTCGAGCGCTTTCTCCTCTTGAGGAGATTTATGTGGTTGCAGGGCAGCAGTATCGGTTTACCATTATGGATCATTTGTGCCAAGTGTTTGGGTGTGAATTTACCAACCTTGTGCTTGAACCCATGGGAAGGAATACAGCGCCGGCGATAGCCCTGACAGTGAAGTATCTTTTGGAAAAGGGGTATGATCCGGAAACGGTCGTGTTTTTTTCCCCATCGGATCATGTGATAGATCCAGTATCTGTGTTTGCAGAGGCAGTGCAATCCGTAGAGAAAGAGGCACGTACTCATATTGTGACGTTTGGGATTGTGCCCACAAGGCCTGAGACGGGATACGGATACATTCAATTGGGGAAACAGAAACGCGAGGATGTGTACCAGGTACACCGTTTTGTTGAGAAACCCAATCGGGAAACGGCAGAGCAGTATCTCCAGGATGGCAATTATCTTTGGAATGCGGGGATGTTTCTCTTTTCTCTTCGGGTGATTCTCGAGGCTTTTGAGACGTATATGCCAGAACTTTATCAGGCCATCACCACCTTGGATTATCAGGAGATGGTGAAACGGTATAGTGAGCTTCCGAGTATCTCTATTGACTATGGAGTGATGGAAAAGGCATCTAATATTCTCTGTTATAGGTTAAATGTTTTGTGGAACGATGTGGGCTCTTGGGATTCGGTATATGATCTTTTCTCGCCAGATGAGCATGGCAATGCGACGTCTGGGGATGTGGTGTGTCTGGATACCAAAAGGAGTCTTGTGCTTTCAAAAAAGCATCTCACTGCCTTGATTGGGGTGAATGACCTGGTGGTTGTAGAGACAGAGGATGCTATTTTGATTGCAAATAGGCACCAGACACAGAAGGTAAAGGATATGGTACAACTTCTTGCGTCCCAAAAGCGGCCAGAGGTGAGTGAACACGTAACAGTGTACAGGCCGTGGGGGTCGTATACCGTCCTTGAGGAGGCTGATCGTTACAAGATTAAAAAAATCGTGGTGAATGTAGGGGCAGCCTTGAGCTTGCAACGACATCAACACCGAAGCGAACACTGGATTGTCGTGAAAGGAACAGCCCTTGTGGAGATTGAGGGCAAACAGCAGTTTGTTCACGAAAACGAGAGTGTCTATGTCCCAAAATCTGCTCTTCATCGACTCTCTAATCCAGGCAAGATTCCTCTTGAGATGATCGAGGTTCAGAATGGAGAGTATCTTGGGGAGGATGATATTGAGCGTGTGACAGACAATTATGGGAGGTCATAGGAGGTGAAACCTCGTTATTTTCTTTGTCTGATAGGCTCTTTGTGTGTGGGGGTCCTCTGGGGAAGGGTGTTCTTTGTGGGGTCACATCCTGGCCTATCCATTGTGGCTTTTCCTCAGGATCTCACGTTGTGGGAGAAGCCGTTTGTGGCGGTGGGGGTGTCGTATCAGAGTCTTCCGTGGTGGGGAGATATAGATAACCCCACGAATAGGCCCAATGAAGGGTACACCTCGACAGAGGAGAACATCCAGTTTGTTAAACAGGCCGGAGAAACTCAACAATCCTATTTTCAAACCTATGGATCTACCCATGTGATGGGAGTCAATCTTCAATATTTCGGAAGACAAAAACAAACCTCTTTCTTTGTTCGGTTTGGGTATCAACCGAGATGGATGATCACCTCAGCAAAGGGAAATCTCAGGGGGGAAACGAATGGTGAATATCACTATATCCCTTTTTCTTATGAGGCTTCACATCTCATCAATGCTTTGTCTGTCGAAGGGATTGTGGCAGGACGTTTGCAGGGATTTCCCGTAGGTTTGAAAATGGCTTTCTCCTATGAGAATACGGCGTCGCTTGAAAATTCCTTTCGAGCGACGGTAGATGGAAAAACCATCTCATCGGAGAGGCTTGTGTGGGGATGGACAACCGTGGGGTGTAACCATATCTTTGGGTATAGGTATATCAATGCAGACGCCTGGTTTCAGGATAGCTTTGTCAAGGGGCCGGTGTGGCAGTGGGATGTCCAAGGGGGGATAAGTAGTGAAAAGGTTCGTTTTGGCAACCGTTTTCGTCTCATAGGTGCCTTGCAAGAAGAGTATACCTGGCAAAGGGCTTCCAATGCCTCGACTCTTTTGCAGACCAATTTCGAGGGAAAATATATCCGTGAACCATACCTCCAGAAGACAGATGGGTGGCTCAATCGGACCTATGCGAATATTACCTGGAAAGATGGGGGCATATGGAAGTTCAATACCCTTCTTTTTTTGGGGTTGGATGGGAAGGAGACCAGGCCTGTGCTTTCCAATGATCTTGTCTCTGAAGGGTGGGGAAAAACCAAAAGTGGGGGCTTTCTGGTGGAGGTGAATCCCAATCTCTCTGTGAAACCCTCTCAAGAAATGAAAATGGATCTAGCCCTTCTTTTGAGCGGGGAGTGGCATAGAACAGAGCAGAGAGGGGAGTATTATAATCCCCTTATGGGGGCATCCCGTGAGAGTTGGCAGAATGCGACCCCCTTTGTTGGTCCTGAATACGGGTGGGAAGGTTTTTCATATGTAGATACCCTGGCTTTTCATGTTGGGGTGGACATGATCTTTTATCTTCCTTTGTATGGCTCAAAGGTACGTCAGATAGGACTCATCCTGAATGTATTTGAAAACACTCAGTGGAGTTGGATTACCAAAAACTATGGAACAAATCGTTTTACTTCCTCTGAGACGGCCTTTGATGTAGTGGCAAGCCGAAGAACATTGAGGAGAGAGGCATGGATCCATACGATGCTTGGGGTTTCGTATCGTCAGGCACCTTATCAGGTTCGTTGTGAGTTTCTCTCCCCTTTGCTGTATAGTCTTGCCTTTTCTCAGGTTCTTCAGGATGAGAGAGGGAATTCTCTGTATCAAGTTCAGAAGTCCCAGAACTGGGCAGTCCAGGAGGGATTGGCTATTCGTCTCACGGTGGGGTATGAGTTGTGAAAAATATGGTGAGGGAAAAAAGAGATTTGCAAAAGAGAGAATTTTCTCTTATACTATTAAAAGAATCGACGAAAGGAGAAAAAATGAGGTGGTATGGCCAACTGATCATGGCTGGAATGGTGGTGCTTATGGGAGTGGGGTGTAGTTTAGGCGGCAAAGATGTCTATTATCCAAAGGCGCACTTTACTCAAATGACGCTGGATCAAGCGGATAAGAAAGTGGTATATCTTGATTGGGGGAAGCCTTTGGTGTATGCGGGAAAAACCCAGACCAACCAGGAGGTGGTGAAAGACAAAACCAATGATGTGGTGTACGTCCTTGTTCAAAACCAAGAAACCAAGGAAAGGGGGTGGGTGAATCTCTCTTCTGTTGTCAAAAAGCCCATTGCCAAGGCCACGCTTCTGAATACTACCCAGATTTACAAAACACCGAACGAGGTGTCTCGTGACTTCTTTACTATGGTGGCTCCTATGATTGGGTATGTAGTGGAGATCCAACAGGATTGGGCAAGGGTGCAGTGGTATATGAGTGCCTACAAAGTGTTTACCGGAAGAACGGATTGGACGTCCTATGAGTGGGTGAAGCTTTCTGATATTTCGACCAATGCCAAGGATGCGGATTTGCTTGCTATGGCTTACACAACCTATCGCATGCTCAGCGAATGGAAGGGGAAATGGCCAACCCTGACGGAAGAGAATAAGAAGCTTTCCATGAGTAATGAGATTGAAAAGGAGATTATCTTTCTTGAGAAGGCCATCAAAAATTATGGTGGAAATTCTGGTTCTGAGTTGGCAGGTCTCTATGTGGCTAATCTTGTGGATGAACTTCGACGTTTGATTTATCCCCCCATTCAAGAGGATTATACAGAGGAAAATTATGATGGGGGAGAGATGGAAGAAGAGTATTGATTGAGGAGACAAGAAGGATCCCCCCACGCCAGGTGGGGGGATCTTTTTTGAGAAGAGAGGGTTGTTTCGTGACGAGATTTCGAGAGCTTTTAGATAGGGAGGAGGGGTGTGAAGGTCGCTCTTATCACAGTAGGGTGTAAACTCAATCAATGTGAATCTAGTGCCTTGAGCCAGAGATTGAAAGAAAGTGGCCTTGAGGTTGTACATGAGATGGAAGAGGCAGATCTGGTGATTGTCAATACCTGTACGGTAACCAATACGGCAGATAGCAAGTCTCGCTCTTATATGAAACAGGCTAAAAAGTTGGGGAAAAGGGTTGTGGTTACCGGCTGTTATGCTACCACAGATGGGGAGGAGATCCAGAGAAGAGGTTTGGCGGATATGGTTGTGCCGAATGAGGAGAAGTTTACTCTCCCCTCTCTTCTCCTTGAGTCGTTTGTGGGGGAGAAGGAGGATTTTCCCCTTGTGGTGGAATACGAGAGGACACGTGCCTATGTGAAGATCCAAGATGGATGTAATCGGTTTTGTAGTTATTGTAAAATTCCCTATGGACGGGGGAGAAGCCGTTCTCTTGTGGCCGAAGAGGTCATAAGACGGGCGAAAAACCTTGTGGAACGTGGGTATCGGGAGATTGTTCTCACAGGAGTCAATATCAGCGACTATAAAGATGGGGAAAAGGGTTTGTCTGCGCTTGTCCAGGAACTCGTCGCTTTGTCGGGAGAGTATCGAGTGAGGCTCTCATCTCTTCAGCCTGATCAATGGGAGGATGGGCTTTTGGAGGTACTCTCTCATCCCAAGATGACTCCCCACCTTCACCTTTCTCTTCAATCGGGGAGTGATACGGTGTTGGAGCGGATGCGTCGGCGGTATAGAGTAGAGGATTTTCGACAGTTGTGTGCTCGTATTCGAGAGACACGCCAGGATGTTTCTTTGACCACAGACATTATTGTGGGTTTTCCTGGGGAGACGGATGAGGAATTTGAACAGACCAAAAGGCTTGTTCAGCACGTGGCTTTTAGTCGTGTTCATCTTTTTTCGTATTCTCCACGGGCGGGAACATGGGCAGCCACACAGAAGCAGCTTAGTGAAGAGGTGAAAAAGGCGCGTCTTCATGACTTGGAGAGAGTGGTACTATCGACGGCAGAGAAGTGGGTGAAGGATACCCTCCTTGGGAGAGAGGCCACAGTATTGGTTGAGGAACATGATGGCGAATTTTCTTATGGGTATACGGAACATTACCTTTATACGAAAATACAAGGGGTTTTTGCTCCCAATACTTTTGTTTCAGTAGTGCCTTGTGATACTTGGGTGTATCAAGGGGCTATTTCACTACGTGCTGAAAAAAGTTGACTTTTTTCTTTCCTTTCCCTATAATAATATTCTCTTGAAGAGGAAAGATTCGGGGTGTAGCGCAGTCCGGTTTAGCGCACTACCTTGGGGTGGTAGGGGCCGCCAGTTCAAATCTGGCCACCCCGAATTTTCTTGTAAGGAGGGACGAGAGTGTCTTATGAAATGTCCCTCAAGGCGATGATTGAGCATCAAATAGTAGCAAGAGGAGTGCGGGATCCTCGTGTTCTAGAGGCTCTCTCTCGTGTTCCTCGACATCTTTTTGTTCCCCCTTCTCTTCGTTCTCAGGCGTATGAGGACTATCCTCTGTCCATCGGTTATGGACAGACAATCTCTCAGCCCTATATTGTAGCCCTCATGACAGAGGCGCTTGATGTGCAAAAGGATCACAAGGTCCTTGAGATCGGCACGGGATCAGGATATCAAGCGGCGATTTTAAGTCTCTTGGCTTCGATGGTCTTTACTATAGAAAGGATCGAACCCCTTTGGAAGCAGGCGAAGGAAAATCTCAAGGACTATCCTCATGTAGTGTGCCTTCTCGGAGATGGGTATCAGGGATGGAGAGATGAAGCGCCTTTTGATAGGATACTGCTCACAGCCGCTCCTCCACACCTTCCTCGATCTCTTTTGGAACAGGTAAAAATAGGAGGAAAGATTGTGGCTCCTGTGGGTGTGGGGTATCAACGTCTCATACGGTACACCCGAACAGGGGAGAAACACTGGCAAGAAGAGTATCTCTGTGATGTGATTTTTGTCCCGATGGTTCCTTCGCCGGAATACACCAAAGATTCGCGTTGAAGAAGGGTCTTTGTGGTGTCGATAAAAAAAAGGGAGGTAACAGTGACAAAACATGTGTGGTTTTTGGTTATCATAGGGATGGTGATAGGATGTGCCAAACCTACTCGACCAATGTCCCCTCTTCCAGAGGCCAAAAAAGACTCTGGTTATGTGCTATTCGTTTCTGGGAAGGGGGGAGGGGAATGGCAACTTGTTGATAGTGAAGGGAGACGGCTTGTGCCCCTCAACCTTTCTCCTGCCCTCAAGGTCCATAGGCTGAGGGTATATTTTCACTATGAAGAAGTAGCCAAAAGGGAGGATGGTGTGCCGCTGGTGAGGCTTGTATTTATCGCCATAGAATAAGAGATCTCCCAAGAGTGACCTCATTGTAGGAGCAGATTTTTTACTGACAAGAGAGTTTTTGCGTGCTTTTTGGAAAATGTCACATAATCGTTTTTTATATGAAAAAATAATCATATAAGTATATATTAATGCGTTCTTTCCTTGCCAAAAAGCCTGAAAAGATGTATACTTTTACCAAACAGGTGCCGATACAAGGCACAAAGGAGTAGCCTATGGCAAAGTATGTTATTGTGGGTGGGGTAGCCGGGGGAATGTCAGCAGCAGCCAGACTACGGAGGCTTGATGAGACGGCGGATATCACAGTCTTTGAAAAAGGAGGGTATATCTCCTATGCGAATTGTGGGCTTCCCTACTATATTGGGGATGTGATCACCGACAAGGAAAAGCTTTTTCTTCAAACGCCAGAAGCTTTTTATAACCGTTTTCGAGTAAAGGTGTTGGTGAAACATGAGGTCCTTGCTATTGAGAGAGAGAAGAAACGTGTCCGTGTGAAAAATCTGATGACAGGGCAAGAGTTCACAGAACCGTATGACAAGCTTGTTCTTTCCCCAGGGGCAGAACCTGTTCGTCCCCCCTTGCCTGGTATAGAAGAGGAGGGTATTTTTACCTTGCGATCGGTTGAGGATACCCTCCGGTTGAAAGAGTATATTCAGGCTATTGTTAAACCACATAAACGGGCTGTGGTGATTGGTGGGGGATTTATTGGATTGGAAATGGCCGAAAATCTTCACCATGCTGGTTTTCAGGTGACTCTTGTGGAATTAGCTCCCCAAGTGATGGTTGTGATTGACTTTGAGATGGCAGCACTGGTGCATGATCATCTTCGCTCGAAGGGGGTGGCTCTTTTCTTAGAAGAAGCAGCGGAGGGATTTCGTCGAGAGGGTTCTGAGGTGGTGGTGAAACTGAAGAGTGGCAGGGAGATTCGGGCAGATGTTGTGATTATGTCTATAGGGGTCAAGCCTGAAACGAGATTGGCTTCTCAGGCTGGGCTTGCGTTAGGAGATCGTGGTATCCAGGTGAACGAATATCTTCAGACCTCTGATCCTGATATCTATGCCATTGGGGATGCTATTGAGATCCGCCACAGGGTAACGGGAAAGATTCAATCTCTTCCTCTTGCCTGGCCGGCAAACCAGCAGGGGAGGCTTGTGGCAGATAACCTGGTGTTAGGGCATACTAAGCCCTACAAAGGGGATTTTGCGACAGCGATTGCCAAGGTATTTGACCTCACAGTGGCTACTACTGGGGCAAACGAAAAGTCCCTTGAGATGGCTGGGGTTCCTTTTACGAGCGTGATTTATCATGGGGGACACCATGCGGGGTATTATCCAGGGGCAACTCAGCTGAGTCTCAAGCTTCTCTTTTCTCCTACCGATGGAAAAATCCTTGGGGCCCAGGCAGTTGGTTACGATGGGGTAGATAAACGTGTGGATGTGCTTGCCATGGCTCTTCTCAAAGAGGCCACAATCTATGATCTGACAGATTGGGACCATGCCTATGCCCCTCCGTTTTCTTCAGCCAAGGATCCTGTGAATATGGTGGGATTTATGGCCGAGAATGTTCTCTCTGGACTGGTAAAAACTATTGATTATAAAACCATGGAAAAACTGAAGGGCGATGGAGTTTTTCTTCTTGATGTACGTACGCCACAAGAGTTTGCATCGGGGGCTATTCCTGGGGCAGTGAATATCCCTGTGGATCATCTCCGGGAAAGACTTTCTGAAATTCCTCGAAACAAGAAAATTTTTGTCTATTGTCGGGTTGGGCTTCGTGGGTATATTGCGAGCCGCATTCTTGTTCAAGCCGGATGGAAGGAGGTATATAACCTCAGTGGTGGATATCTCACGTATAGTGCGGTGATGAAAAAACAATCATCAACCGATGGGCATTTCGAGGAAGGCGTAGATACAGGGGTCCATTCAATACCTTTGCAGGTTTCATTTCCTTCAAAGACAGTGAAACTTGATGTGTGCGGGCTTCAGTGTCCTGGTCCTATCTCGCGGGTGAAACAAGAGATCGATAAGCTTCGTCCGGGGGACACCTTGGAGGTTCTTGCCAGTGATCCTGGTTTCTACAATGATGTGGGGGCCTGGGCCAAGGCAACAGGAAACCGTGTGGAGAGTCTCTCTCTCGAAAAGGGGATTGTCCATGCCAAGATTGTCAAGGGAGAGGACAATATCCCGGGAAGTCAAGTGATTTCCAGTGGGAATGAGAAGACAATTATTGTCTTTGATGGAGATCTTGACAAGGCTATTGCCAGTTTTATTATCGCCAATGGAGCCCTTGCCATGGGACGCAAAGTGACCATGTTTTTCACATTCTGGGGACTGACAATTCTTCGTAAAACAAAAAAAGTCCGAGGTCTTAAGAAAAACCTCATTGAAACAATGTTTGGTTGGATGCTTCCACGGGGGAGTACCAAACTTCCTCTCTCAAAAATGAATATGTGGGGTATCGGACCTCGTATGATCCGGTTTCTGATGAGACGAAAGAGGGTTGATACTCTGGAAACGATGATTCAGAGCGCCATTGCTGGAGGAGCACGGTTGATAGCGTGTCAGATGTCTATGGATCTCATGGGGATCCGCCGGGAAGAACTGATTGATGGGATTGAGGTAGGGGGAGTGGCGACTTACCTTGAGACGGCGGAGAGAGCAGATACCAACCTCTTTATCTAAGAAGAACCAAACCTCAAGGGGGCGAGGGAGCCTCTCTTGTTTTCAATGATGTGAGGAGAAAGCAAGGAAAAAGGGAAAAATGCGAAAAACACACCAGATCTTGGAAAAGCGGAGGAGTACATGTACTATGTCACGGTATTTTGTGGTTCCCAAATGGGCAGGGATCCGATGTATGTGAACATTGCGGAGGCTTTAGGGCAGCGTCTTGTGAGAGATGGGGTTGGGCTCGTGTATGGGGGGACATCGGTGGGTTTGATGGGAAGGCTTGCTGAAACAGTGGTGAAGCACAATGGAAGGGTGATAGGGATTTTGCCGGAGTTTCTTCGGCACATAGAGGTAGCCTATCCCTCCCTCTCTGAGCTCCGTATCACAAGTGATATTGACGAGCGGAAGCGTCAGATGCTTGCCCTTTCTCGCGCTGTCATTGCTATTCCTGGAGGAGTGGGTACCCTTGAAGAACTGAGTCAGGCTATTTCCTGGAAAAAGCTTGATCTCTACCGTGGAGAAATCGCTCTTTTGAATTTTCGGGGATTTTTTGACGGATTTTTGAAACAATTGGATATGATGCTTGAGGAGGGGTTTATTGATGCGTCTCTTCGGCGCTCTCTTTTGGTAGAGGGGGATGTCGATCTTCTCTGGGAACAACTCAAGGGGAGAATCCATGCCTGAGAGAAAAAGCATTGCGAAAAAAGTAGCTCTTCGTTATCTCAAGTATCGTCCCCGCTCTCGGGAGGAGGTAAAAAGGCGTTTGATCAGACAGGGTTTTGAAGAGGAAGTGATAGTTGATACACTTGTTGAACTCGAAAAAGAGGGATGGTTTGATGATTTTCGTCTTGCGAAAGAATGGGCGGAGGAACGATTGAGGACGCGGGGACTTTCGTTGGCTTCTATTCATCGAGAACTTCGTCGAAAAGGAATCCTTGAAGAGGTGATTGAGCAGGCTCTTTCAGAGGTGGTATATAACGAGAAAGAGGTGGTATGGGCACTGTTACACAAGAAAGACAAGGGTGAAAAGGATGAGGCTTATTTGGTGTCACTTCTCGTGAGGAGAGGATATCCCTATGAGAAGGCAAGGGACTATGTTCGTGTGTGGAGAACAAAGGAGGAATCGTGAGAGTAGCGTGGAGGATTCCGTGGAGGGAATACGAACGTGTCGTACGCCTTGCTATCCCTGTGATGGCTGGTTTTTTGGCGTTTCATGTGTTGGGGGTTGTCGATGTCGTTATGGTAGGGAGATTGGGACGGGAGGCTTTGGCTGCTGTTGGTCTTGCCAATACGCTTTTTTTCTTCCTGATTGCTCCGATTGAGGGCTTTTTAGGGGCGGCATTGATTGTTTTGCCAGCTTTGGTGGCTCAAAAGGCCATCACAAAACTCCGTACAGCGGTTGAGACGCTTACCATTGTTTCTTTAGCCTTGGGAATGGTAGTTTTTGCTTCTTTTCCTTTTCTTTCGTGGTATCTGGGGACTATGAGTTCTGATGAGACGGTACTTCGCCTTGCTCGGGAGTATCTTTTTATTCGTGTAGTGGGGGGAGGAGTGTGGACAGTCTCGCTTTTGTGGTACCGTGTGTTTCTTGCTCTGGAAAAGAACATGCTTGTGGCTGTTTTTTCTTATCTTGTGGTGGGAATAAATATTGTAGGAAATTGGCTTCTGATCTTTGGGGTAGGGCCTTTTCCTGCTCTTGGGGTACGGGGAGCAGCTTTTGCTACGCTTTTTGCCCAGGTGGTGAATGTTGTTCTGATGGTGGGGTGTGGGTGGCAATCTCTCGTGAATAAGGAAAAAGGGAGTTTTTTTTCGTGGTCTTTTGTGAAGGAGTTTACCCGTGTTGGTTGGCCGATGGGGATGACGTATTTGATAGAAATTGTTGCCTGGACGCTCTTTGTTACCATGATTGCAAAATTGGGAACGATGGCGGTTGCTGTTCATGAGATTGCACTCAAAATCAAGGATATCTCCCTTCTGTTGGGGATTGCAGTGGCTAACGTGATCACCCAACAGGTGAGTTTTTTTGTAGGGCAGAGTAAACCCGAGGAAGCATGTCGTGTAGTGAAGCGTGGTGCAGAACTCAATGCCTTTGTTATGGGGGTGATTGGGGTGGCATATTGGTTTTTTCCTGGTGTTTTGATAGGGCTTGTTTCACAGGATAAAGAACTTGTAGAGGCAAGCACGAGGCTTTTGCGCTTTATGGCGCTTTATCAGATTGCTGATGCTCTTTTTCTTTCTTATCGTGCGGGTTTGGAAGGGTTGGGGAAAACAGCACTCATCCGCAATGTTGCATTGGTACTGGATTATTTTCTTTGGCTTCCCTTGGCCTGGGTAGGTATTTTTCTCCTTGAATGGGGGGTGATAGGGGCATGGGTGGGGTTAACGTGTACCGTGGTGGTGCTTGCGGTGGTTTTCTTCCGGGTATTTTTCCGAGAAGTATGGAAAACACAGCCCCCCCTCTCTCCTGCGGTGAGCATGGCAGAAGAGGAACTTCGTTAGTTTTTTGTGAGGGGAAAGAATCTGATGAGTTACGTCTTCAAGAGGTTTTTGAGATCTGTGATGAGTTGTTCTACAAACTCGAGCTCTTTTTCAAGCATGTAGGTGGTGTGGCGAAAAAGTGCCCACACGTGGAAAGGGGCTTTGTTTCCACCGATAGCTTCCCATTGCTCCTTTTGGGCAGTAATGTGAGTGGCAAGTTGCTCTTTTTTCTGATTGAGGTAGACGATGGATTCCTCAATAGAAAAAAGGATGAGCCCTGAGAGGCCGATGGTGAATCTCCCTGGAATATCGGCTTCTCCTGTGAGGGCTTTGCGCATCTCCTCCAAAAGGGCTTTCTCTCCATCTGGGGTCAGGGTATACTTTTTTGGAAGGGGACCTTTGCCTTGTTTTTGGGTGTCCAGTGAGGAAACCACAAGCCCTTTGTTTTCTAGCTTTTCAAGACCGATGTAGATAGAAGAAGTGCCAATTTCTGCCCAGTTTCTGTACCCCCGTTCCTCCACCAGACGGTTGATCTCATACCCTGAGAGGGATTTCTTTTCGTGAATGAGGTGTAAAATAATAAGTTCCACATTGGAATATTTCATGATTGTGCTCCTCTCTTTTGCCCCCAGTGAATGTGAGTATTATAGCATAAAAAGAGGGATGGGTCAAGTTTTTCCCCTTTCTTTTGTTACGATTCACGAGGAATACCTGAGGAGAAGAGAGCTTGAAGGTTGTGGATTTGTGAGTGTTTTCTTCTCGAGAGTTTTGCATGTTTGAAAAATCTTAGAGAGAAACAAAAGCTTGGTAGGTTCCCTTTGTTTTTCCGGAAACATTCTTCTCTTCTTTTGTGAGATTTGGGATGGTTTTTGTGTGATCCAACGATTGTGTTTTGAAAAAAGAGATCCTCTTTTTGCCAAACATTCGGAGAAGGTCTACCTTAGCCACCCTACTCTCTTGCCTTGGATAGGGAAATTTACGAGGAAGGTAGTCAGTCCTTGGGAGAGTCTTCTGGATGTTTGGGGTTTATCGTCCCTTTTCTCGTTGTTTTTTCTTGGCTTCTTCTTCCCGACGTTTGAGATCAAGTTCAAGTTTTTCTCGCCATTTTTCGACGGTTTTTTTGACTTCAAGCATTTGCTCGTTTTCACCGAGGATATTATGGATCTTTATCAGGGCTTCCATGAGGTTGATTGCTTTGTTCATATCCATGGAGTCTTGGGGAGAGCTGAGTTCATACTTGGTACGGTACTTTTGGGCGGCTTTGTCCAGCATTTCTTTGCAGTAACGAATGAGTTCTCGGATCTCATTGTAATGGGGGATCCTCGGATCGTTCATGGCTTGGGCATAGACTTTGAAGTTAATGAAGTTCTTGATCACAATGGAGAGATTCCCATACATTTCCACGAAATTCCACTTGACCTTGGAGTTTTCTCCCTCTTCTTTTTCTACGAGGGCAATGGAGAATTCTATTTTTTTGAAAAGGTGGAGAAGACGAGGGGGAGTGAGCTCGGAAAGAGAAGCGAGTTTTTCGGCATTTTCTGTGAGAGCAAGATCCACGTGTCCTGTCACAATTGACTCAAGGAGTTTGATGGCTTGATATACGTTCTTTCGAGCGTTGGTGAGGTAAAGATCGCTTTTGACATCCTTGATCTGAATACTATAATCGTTCATCTTGCAGTAAAGGTTGACACTATCAAGGTAGAGATTGGCTGCTACCACGCGTTTGTAATAGCCTTCGATAGTATTGTTTCGTATGCCCTCGCTTTCAAATTTTTTGGCTTTTTTGAGGATGGCATCCACTTGATCTTTGAGGTCGGTGACCACCGCATTAAAGGCCTCAACCTTTTCCTTGGGAACGCGCTTAATCATAGGTTACCCCTCGCTTATTTTGCAAAACTGATCTCCTTCATTATACTATATCTATCGACAAAATACCAGTTTGTGTGAGGAGTCTATGAGAGAACAGGACCGTTTTTTTGAAAAGATTATGGACAGGATTGATCACCTGGACAAGAATGGATTGAAAAATCTCATTGAAAATTTACAGCAGAGACAGCGAATTTTACATCTGGTTTTTGAAGCCTTGGATGAAGGGATCATTATTGTTTCTGAGGAAAGGGTGGTGGCAATGAACAATGTGGCAAGAGTGATCTTAGGATGTAAAAACAGGTACTATGGAACACTTGCTGAGATGGAGAAATTTGTGGTTAATCGTACCCTTTGGCATATTTTGCGGCTTCTTTTTGGTGAGGAGGATATTCGCAAGGAATTTACTGTGATGCAGCAGGAACCAAAATACTATCTCATCGAGAAACGAAGTGTGGCTGAGGATGTGGTTCTCTATAAAATCATGGACCAAACGGAGAACAAAAAACTCCAGTTTCAGCTCAAAAATATTGAGTCCCTGGCGGCTTTGAATACTTTGGCAGCAGGAATAGCCCACGAGATCAAAAACCCACTCACTGCTATAGATCTCCATACCCAGTTGATTCAACGGGCTGTCCAGAAAAATCTTGTGTGTCTTGATGAAAATTTGAGTCAGTACATCAAAACGATTTCTGATGAAACGAAGCGTCTCAACCAAATCCTCAATGATTTTCTTCTCGCTGCCAGAAGTAGGCAGCTCAAACTCAGCTTTGAGGACATCAACCTCTTTTTGCAGGAAACACTACAATTGCTGAGGCCAGAATTAGAGGAGAAACAGGTGGCGCTTCGTGAGGAATATCAGCACATGCCAAAGAATTTCATCGATCGAGATTATCTCAAACAGGCTATCCTGAATCTTGTCAAGAATGCTATAGAGGCGATGGAGAAGAGTTCGTTGAAGGTGTTAACGGTGAGGACATGGTATGATACCACGAGAGATGCCACCGTTATTGAGATTGCGGACACAGGGTGTGGAATTCCCCAGGATCAATTGCAGAAAATTTTTGAGCCCTATTATACCACCAAGGAGTATGGGACGGGACTTGGACTCACCATTACCTACAAGATTATCAAGGAGCATGATGGGGATATTCAAATACAATCAAAACCTGGTGAGGGAACAGTATTTACCTTGTACCTTCCTATCCACAAAGGAAGCAAACTGTTGACAAGTCCTCTCTAAAGGTGTTTTTGGTTGGATCTTTCGGAAAGGGGCAGTTTCTGGAGGGGTGTTATGAGGGTGGATGGTTGTCACCCTGTATTTTTTGTTTGAGTTGACAGACAGCACATACCTCTGTTGTTGTTGGTTCTCCACATACAATGCAAAGGGTCAGAGGGGAGGAAATCCTTTCTGGGTGTCTGAGAAGGGGGGAGAGGTTTTTGAGAAAACCTGTATAAAAAGTGATTTTTGTGCCTGGTTTTTCTTCTTCGAGTTGCTGAAGAATACGTTTGTTTTCTAATGAAGAGGCATGGGTGCTGTAGGGACATTCGGGTTTGATGTAAGGGATGTTGTGGAAGAGGGTGTAGAGCGCACTCTCTTTTTCAGAGATGCGACAGAGGGGTTTGACTTTTTTGAGGAAGGGTCCCTCGGCTGGGAGGACAGGGTACTGTTTGGCAAGATACTCCATATTCCAGTGCATGACGTTATTCCAAAGGACGGCCACTTCATCATCAAGGTTATGTCCTGTGGCAAGCACGGTGTAGGCGTTTTCTCTTGCTATACGATTCATATAGTAGCGTTTGAGGGTTCCACAAAGAGAACAGGCTGGTTTTCGGCTCCACTGACGAAGTTCGGGAATGCTGGCAAGTTCACTGGCAAGGTCTACCACATGAAGTGGGCGCTGGATCCTGGAGGCAAGATTCTGGGCATATGTTCTGGATTGTGAAGAGTACTCAGGAATACCCAGGTCAATATAGAGTCCCTCAGCATGATACCCGAGCCGACTGAGAAGAAACCACAGTCCCAAACTGTCTTTGCCGCCAGAAACAGCGACAAGGATTTTGTCGTGAGGGGTGAACATCCGGTATTTTTCAATGGTAGTGGCAACACGGTTCTCAAACCATTCAATGAAATGTTTCTGACAGAGTTTGAGGTTGTACGAGGAAAGATAAACCTTGACGGGAAAGTTCGTCTGTTGAGTTTTGCAGAGAGTGCATTTTGGGGGAGTCATTTATCCTCCAGAAATGGCGTTGATGACCTCGATGGTTGAGGATGGAGAAAGAGGGGTATCCTCACTCACTACCTCACCGTCACACACGACGAAAGCATACACAGGGGAGAGATTGAGTTGTGAGAGGATCTCCCCAGCGGTGGGGTGGGACGAGAGGGTGGTGAGAGTCTTTTTTTCTCCCCGATAGAGAATCTCAAAGGTCATGAGGTATACTCCTTTTTGCCTGAATGAATAGTATAAAGGAAGGCGGAGAGAATTTGCAACTCTTAGAGAAAAAAGGAGATACTTTTTGCGTTTGTTTTTGAAAAAAGATGAAATTTTTTTTCTTTGTCCTTATACTACACCAAGAAAATTCTCAAATAAGCAAAAAGGAGGCGTCCATGGTGGTCCTTGAGTATTTCCAGCAGGGCGGACCGGTGATGTATTTTATTCTGCTTGTGTCTGTGGTTGGCCTGGCGGTTTTTATTGAGCGGGTACTTTTCTTTCGTCAGGTGAGACAAAATGCCAAGATTATTCAGGAAAAGATGCGAGAAAAACTCAAAGGTCACAGGATTGATGAAGCCATTGCTGTGTGTGAGAACTATCCTGGATTGGCAGCCAACATTATTCGAGCAGGGCTTACGCAATACAACAAGAGCCGTGAGGAGATTGAGAAAGCCATGGAAGATGCGGCTGTCTATGAGATTCCTAAACTCCATCGGAATATACCGGTACTTGCCACGGTGACGAGTGTGGCTACCTTATTGGGGCTTCTTGGGACGGTGCTTGGTATGATTATTTCAAGTACGGTACTTTCCACTCAAGGGATGAATAACCCTTCCAAACTGATTGGTGGTATTGCGCAGGCATTGATCACGACAGCGTATGGGCTTATTGTGGCTATTCCGGCTCAGGTGGCTTATAACTATATTGTGGCTCAGGTAGAGAATATTATTTCAGATATCGAGATTTCTACTACAGAGCTGATTCAGCTTTTGAAAGCAGCCAAGGGAGAGGTTTCCTCCTCTTTGCCAAAGTGGTAACCTCCAAGAAAAAAAGGAGAAAAAAGTATGGTATATGTTGTCTATGGTGGGTATGTGGTGCTTGCATATCTATTAGGGGCTATTCCATTTGGTCTTGTCTATGGTCTTTTGAGGGGAGTGGATATTCGGACGGTAGGATCAAAAAATATTGGTGCTACCAATGTGAGTCGGGTATTTGGTTTTTGGGGTGGTTTTGTTCCTGTATTTGTCCTTGATTTTCTAAAAGGGGGATTGCCCATTTTGGTGTATCCGTGGGTGGAGAGGGTTCTTTTTGGGGGAGCAGGGTATTTCTTTGAAAGGGATGTGATGCTTATGTGTATTGGGGTGGCGGCGATTTTGGGACATTTGTATCCTGTGTATCTGAAGTTTCATGGGGGAAAAGGAGTAGCGACCTCAGCGGGAGTGTTTGCTTTTTTGGCCCCTACAGAGCTTTTGGTGGCTCTTGGGGTATTTCTCGTGGTGTTGTTTTCGTTCCGGGCGTGGATGGTGCTTGTCAACCTAGAAGAAAGAAAACAGGGATTTTTCAAAAATCTGCAAAAGGGTGTAGGTCTTTCGTCCGTCTTGGCTTCTCTTGCCCTTCCCGTGAGTGTCTGGATACTTGAGCCACAACGATTGGCTTTGAAAGTGATTACTGTGGGGATTGCTCTCTTGGTTATTGTGAAACATCGAAAAAATATCGCTCAGCTTTTTGGTGCAAAGGAGTAGGAGGAAGAGATGGATATAAGAGATTTGTCTGTACGTGAACTGAGTGAAGCACTCGAGAAAAAAGAACTCTCCTCTGAGGAAATCACACGGGCGTATCTCAAGGCTATTGAGAATGATGAGGCCTCTTCTGAGCCTATTCATGCCTATGTTTCCGTACGTCCTGAGGATGCTTTGGCTATGGCTCGAGAGGCTGATAAAAAACGGGCTACTGGGCAGGCGACCAAACTCACTGGTATTCCGATAGCCATCAAAGACAATATCAATGTCAAGGGGTATGAAACCACTTGTAGTTCAAAAATTCTCAAGGGGTATATAGCAAGTTATGATGCTACGGTAATAGAGAAACTTATTCGGGACCATGGGATGGTGATGCTTGGCAAAACCAATATGGACGAGTTTGCCATGGGATCATCGACAGAGACTTCTGCCTATGGGGTCACTCGCAACCCTTTTGATCGTACGCGGGTACCAGGGGGATCATCAGGTGGTTCTGCTGCTGCCGTGGGAGGCAAATTGGCACCGGTGGCTCTTGGAAGTGATACGGGTGGCTCAATACGTCAACCCGCGGCTTTTTGTGGATGTGTGGGGTTAAAACCTACGTATGGGACAGTCTCGCGGTATGGCTTGGTAGCCTTTGCTTCTTCTCTTGATCAGATTGGGCCTATTACTCGGACAGTAGAGGATGCTGCCTGGGTGTATGAGGCTATGGCTGGGCATGATCCAAAGGATGCCACAAGCCTTTCCTATACCCCCTCTTTCACCCTCAAGGGAGACCTCAAAGGGGTGCGGGTGGGTGTTCCTCGAGAGTTTATTCTTGAAGGGTTGGATCCCACAATCAAAGAAAACCTGGATACTCTCATCCATACGCTTGAACGTGTTGGAGCTACCGTTGTGGAGGTTTCTCTTCCTCATAGTGAATATGCGGTTCCTACGTATTATGTTGTTGCAACGGCTGAGGCAAGCTCTAACCTGGAGCGTTATGATGGTGTGAAATATGGGTATAGAGCACAGGCGTCGAGCCTCTCTGAGATGTATGTGAAGACACGGAGTGAGGGGTTTGGAGCAGAGGTAAAACGCCGTATTATGCTGGGAACGTATGTACTTTCTGCTGGATATTATGACGCGTATTATCTCAAGGCACTCAAGGTACGGACACTGATCAAACAGGATTTTCAGAGAGTTTTCGAGAAGGTCGATGTGATTTTGGGGCCAACAACGCCCACACCTCCTTTCCGCCTTGGGGAAAAAGTCAGTGATCCTATTGCTATGTATCTTTCTGATATTTATACGATTTCCGCGAACCTTGCGGGTATTCCGGCGATTTCTCTTCCGTCGGGATGGACACAAGAGGGACTTCCCATAGGGATGCAGCTGATGGGGGACACGTTAGCTGAACACAAATTGCTGGATATTGCCTATGGGATTGAACATGTGAAGTAGAGAATTTTTCAAAGGAGGCCAAAATGGCATACAAAATTGATGCAGCGAAGTGCACAAACTGTGGTGCATGTGAACCCGCATGTCCTGTGTCTGCTATTAGTGAACAGGGTGGAAAGCGAGTGATCGATGCAGGGGCTTGTATTGATTGTGGTGCGTGTGCTGCAACCTGTGCCTTTGATGCTATTCTTGCCTAAGGGTGAAAATCTCGGGGGCTCTGCCCCCTCGTTTTTATGGGATTATGCTATGCTCTTGAGAAACACATGGAGGAAGATATGCAGATGCAGATAAAGAAAAAGGTGTCCTTTGGTTCAGAACTTTTGGTATGGGTGGGAGTAATCGTGATTATTGGCTTGGGGGTGTATCCCTATCTGAGCAACTACAAAACAGCCGATCATCATCTTGATTATCTCAACCATGATTATGGAAAAAATCTCATGGCATCTGCGGAAGCTGGTTCTGTCTATATGACAGAGGGCGGGGACAACCAGGTTTTTTCCTCATTGTATTTTATTTATGCGGCACGACTACGTCCTGATCTTTCGGCTTATGATCAGATGGGAAACGTGTTTAAAAAGATCTATGGACTTATGTTGTATACCGATCCTCGGGCTTTAAGCCGTCGAAAGGATCTGGTGGATAGCAATATCTTTGCCGGTCTTGAGCCGTTTTATGTCCAGATTTCGAACATCAATGATCCTCGTGTGAATCTGGATCCCTATTTTATTCCCTATTGGCAGGGAAGGCGTCCTGTCTATCTTACCTGGCAGAGACCAGAGGTATGGAAACTTGGTGACTATACTTATCGACGGTATGGAATCATGTACAAGGTGGAACCTATTGCCCACCGGCTTCTTGATGATCTCTCTCTTCGTGGGTCAGTGACGCTTTCTGAGGCCCAGTATCTTTTCTCAGAGTGGCTCCGTCGTCCTGTAGAGAGGGGATATGTTTTGGAACAGGTGAAATATCTCTCCTCACAGGGATATGTGAAACTTGAGGGGGACAGGATCATATTTGTTACGAATACCCCTTCTCCACTGGCGGAGTATTTCTCTCGGTATAGGCTACGCTGGCAACAAATCCCTAATCTTCCCTATCTTGATCGAATGACCAGGGAGATTGCTATTGGGTATGATATGCAGATGGGAGATATTTATCGGGAAAGGATCAGGAATCTCCAAACCATGTATGACCGGGAAACTCGTCCTGAGGTACGACAAAAAATTGCTACGGAGATTAGCAATGCTTGGAATGAGACAAAGAAGGTGTATCGTGAGGCTTTTCGGTATGGGTATGACAGTGTCTCTATTCTTGGGGCATTGGCAGCGTTTGTGGAGAATGAGGTAGGAGAAGATCTCTCTGAAGAGGCATGGCCACATTTTCGAAGACTTCTGCGCTATTATGTAGAATCACGCACTCTTTTTGGGATTGCTATGACGTACAATCAGCTTCTTCTTCGGACTCTCTACCGCTCTTTAGAAAGAAAAAATTCACTTCTTTCGTATCTGGATGAAAACCTTCGTCATATTCGCCGGATGCTTGTTCTTCGTGCCGAGGCGAAACTCAAGGAAGCTCCTCCTCGTGATTTAGGAGGATATCTCAATCCGGCATATCAGTCTTATCAAGAGTATCTTCAGTGGAAACAGTATGCTGATATGTTGGAAGGGGTTATCAAGGATATGCGGTCGTCCTTCTACGATGATATTGAGCAAAAGGGAAAAGATCTGGTGAAAAATCCAAAGGGGTATTCTCTTGAACAGAAACAAATGATACTCATTCAATTGATTCAGCGTACTCAGTTAGCCCCCTATGCTCCTTATGCAAGGCTTGCGGGAGAGATTATGGATGTGTTGGCTTTGGAGACAGACTTTCAGATACTTCTTTTTGCCTGGCAGATTGCGATGCAGGTACCGGAGTGGTACACAAAAGCCTTGGTGATTGGAGAGAAGATTCTCCGGCATGAGGCATTTGTTCAACAACCTATTCCTGAAGTGGCCTACAATCTTGGTATCCTTGCCTATCAGAACCAGAATATCCTTCAGGCGAAGGAATACATGAGGCGATTCAAATCTCTCTGCGAAGGAAATCTTCAACTCCAGGCACGCTTTGCCCAACAGCTTCGTGTTGCGGATGTGGTTCTCTCTCAGGCAGGAGAGGGGACGTCATCCCAGTGAAGAAGTGAAAAATAACCTTTTAGGCATGAGGGGAAAACCTTGCTGTGAGGGAAGAGTTTTAAGAGAGGGGGAAAAGGGCATAGGGTATGGCGTATTATGATCTTTTTATTGTAGTGTTTCTTCTTGTAGGGTTTGTGTATGGATTCAGTCGGGGGTTTATCACGATGCTTTTTGCCCTGTTTGCGGTTGTAGTAGGATTGGCGGCAGGGATCCTTGTGGGAAAATTGGTTGTCTCTTGGCTTCCTCTTGCCTATCGGCAGGTGTGGTTCTGGGTGATTTTTGTTGTATGTTTTACGGGGGGATATTTTGCGATCAAGAGGATCTCTTATTGGCTTGAAGATGTTCTTGAGTTTTTAGAGCTTGAATGGTTGGATGCCCTTTTGGGAGGGATGTTAGGACTTTTTCAATTTGGGCTTATTGTGGGTTTGGTTTTTCTTCTGGTTGTGAGAATACCTTTTGTGCCCCACGCATGGATCTCTCAAGAGTTTCCATTTGGTCTCCTTCTTGGGGAATGGACACAGCGCTTGATTGTTTTCTTTAGCAGATTGGGGTAGCGAGGGAAAAATTTTTCTTATCTTCAAAGGAAGGTTGCAAAAAAGGGTGTTCTTCCCTATAATGTGGGGGAAAAGGAGGCAGATATGAGAGGGTGCTTCTCTGCCTTTCTTCTTGTGGTGTTTTGTGTGGTGGTGGGATGTAGTCGTCCTATGCGAATCATGGTTGTGGGGGATTTTTCTGGTTCTACCTCAGCGCTTCATGTGGAGGGAAGGGAGGGGATACTCTGGGCTATCGGTGACCTCTCTTCTGTACACAAAATAACGTATCGTATCGTAAATATTCATGCCATGGATGAAGAACAACTCAAAGAACAGATAAGACAATACCATCCGGATATTCTTCTTGGACCGTTTGATTCAGCTACGGCGATGAAGGTGATTCCTTTGGCCAATGCCCTGGAGATGCCTGTGATTTGTCCCACGGTGAGTTCTTCTCTTTGGAGTAGGCAGAGGGATTTCATGACCCGTCTGGTGCCGGAAAATCTTCAGGAGATCCGGAGTATCTTGTATCTTATGGCAGAGGATGCGGTTACAAGACCGGTTCTTGTTTACGCTGAGGCAAATGAACCGTATGCCAGGGCATGGGTTGAGGAATTCACCAACTTTTGGCAGAAAAGAGGGCAACGTTATCGGGTGGTGTCGTACCATTCTTCTGTGAAGGACGCTCTTGAGGCCATAGTGGAGGAGGTTGTTGGTTGGAGGCCCCAGGCGCTTCTTTTGGTTACGGGAGGAGATGAAGGGGGGATGATTGTTCAAAGGGTGAAGGGAAGGTGGCCTGGGCTTTCCGTGTATGTTTCAGGATGGACGATGGATCGCCACTTTTTGCGCTGGAGTGGAAAGTATGGTGAGGGGACCAAGGCAATTCAGCATTTTGTGGTTTCTCACACCAATGCCTTGTATCGTCATCTCTATGATCGGTTTGTATCTCATTATCATCAAGAGCCTTCTTTTGGATTTGTCTATGGGTATGAGTCTGTTTTGCTTGCTGTGGATCTCTACAAAAAAAGTCGAGGCCATCTCAGAAAAAAGTGGTTTTCGCTGTTTCCTTTGACGTTTGAAGGATTGCAATCCTCGGTGTACCTTGATCAATATGGGGATGCGACAAGAACGTTGCATATCATGATGGTGGTAAGTAACCAATGGAAGGTGTATGATGTCAAATAGATGGCGTCCGTTTTGGGCATCTTGGCCATTGAGCCGTCAGGTGCAAGTGGTGACGGTGATTCTCCTGGTGATGGTCACCTTTCTTGCAGGTATATTTACGGCGGTACTTTTCTTTCAGTGGTGGAGGGCAGAATACAAGAGACAGGTAGCGGTGAGTGGGCTCTTGGCGGTGGATCTTGTCTCAACAGATATAGAGATGTTTCGTCGGGTTGTTCTTTCGTCTTTTGATCAGCTTCCGTTGGAGGCAAAGGACATGACCCAGAAACATCAGCTCATGTTTCAGAAAATACAGACCTATTTCCCAGAGCTTGAGGGGGTAGGCCTCTATGAGGCTTCGGGACGAAAAGTTTTTTTTATTGGGGATGCCAAGTGGAAAGAGATTGATCTTTTGGGGTTGTTTTCTTCTTCGTCTCTTGCTTTGTCCAATTTTCGGTATGAGGTGGTGACCTATCCAGGAGAGAGGAAATCATATCTTTTTTTGGGGTATGATACCCCTACGAAGCGAGGGGTTTTTGTATTTTCTCTTGCGTCGGTGTTAGCGCATTTTTCTTCCCAGCTTCAGGTGTATAAGATTGCGATGGGGGTAGTGGATGTGTATGGAAGTTTCATTGTCCATACCGATCCTACGAGAGTGATGACCTCGGAGGGTATAGGACATCTTTCTGGTTTTCATGAGTTTGTGGATTCAGGAAAGGATTTTGTCTGGATCTCAGAGGGAACGGGAAATTTGGCAAAAACCTACCTCATGATTCGACTTCCAAAACTTCCATGGTATGTGGTTGAAGAGATAGAGCCTTCCCTTTGGTTGGATTTTGTGTATAGGTTTGTCATCATGATGGGGATGGTGTTGGTCACCATTCTTATCTTTTCGTTGTTTATTGCTATTCGTTTTTCTATGACATTGCAGGAGGTTTTTGGTTTTTTTGTGGAGTACGTGAAAGCTATGCTGATGGGACAGCCTTATGAAAAGAGAGTGGGACACTCTTTTCCAGAGATGGAATTTTTTGTTTCGACGGTGGAACAGCTCACGACTTCTCTTCGGGCAGAACAAGAGAATCTGAAATACTCTCGTCAAGTGATCCAGGAGATTGTCCAGTCTCTCAGTGAGGGGCTTCTTATTGTTCGTCCGGACGGGACAGCAGTGTACATTAACCCGGAAGGAGCACGTTTGCTTGGGGTACCACCAAAGATAGAGATAGAGGGTTTGGTCCAAGGAAAAAGTGGGAGTGGTTTTGTGGTACCGCTGCCCCTATTGATGACTATTAAGCCGTATGAACGTTTTTATGAGGCACGAGAGGAGGTGATGATTTCCACTGCCGAAGGAGAGAAACTCTGGCTTTTTGTCCAGAGTAAGGACTGGTGTGCTCCTGATGGAAGATTTTTGGGCAAGATGGTGATGCTGTCAGATGTTACCCAAAGACGCCTGTATGAGCAGAGGTTACAGGTTTCCGAAAAACGGCTTGCTACAGCCCTAGAAGCCGCCAAGGCAATCTTCTGGGATTGGATGGTTCCTGGTGATCGTCTTCTTCTTTCTGAGGAGTGGGAGGGAAGAACAGGGAAAACATTGCCATCTTCTTTTCAGGAGTGGTTGTCACAGTTGGAAGAGGAAGAGGCATCTCAACTTCGGGAGGCTATCTTTGAATACTGTAATGGGCGTAGACAAGAGTTTTCCTTGGAGCATCGTATTCCTGGAAGACAAGAAAATGAGATATGGGTGCTTAACAAGGCCCACGTGGTGGAACGGGATATCTTTCAACAGCCGCTTCGTTTGATTGGCGTGATGGTAGATATTACCACTATCAAAGAGCAACAGAAACAGATTGAGGAGTCCCTAGCAGAAAAAGAAGTTCTTCTTCGAGAGATTCATCATCGAGTCAAAAACAATCTGCAGATTATCTCGAGTCTTCTTTCGCTTCAGGCGGATCAATCGACAGAGGCTACTATCAAGCGAGTAATGCTAGACAGTCAAGTGAGAGTGCGATCTATGGCTCTTGTGCATGAAAAGCTCTATCAGACGCACTCTTTTTCCACCATTCGAGTTGGAGAGTATCTCTCCGATCTGGTGGATGCGGTACGAAGCATCTATGAAATGACACCCTCTCTTCGGATAGATTTTCAAACGGAGGAAATCTTTCTTTCTCTGGAGAGTTGCATTCCGTTAGGACTCTGGGTATCTGAGGCCTTAACGAATGCTTTTAAATATGCTAGTGGAGGGGAAAACCCTGTGATTCGTATTACTATGGGTCAGGAAGGGGATCAGTTGTTTCTTGAGGTGGCGGACAATGGTCCTGGTCTTGCATTTGAACCGAGTAAGTCGAGTGGTTCCTTGGGGCTTAAGCTTCTCTTTATCTTGGCAGAACAATTGAGAGGCAAGGTCTCTTTTGTGAATGATAACGGGCTTCGTGTGAGATTGGAGTTTCCCAAACCATGAGGGATTGTGGATGCCGAAAACGGCGTGTTTCATCTGTTGTAGTGAGGACAAAGCGATATGTGTGGGAGGTGAAAGGGGTCTTCTGTCGTTATGAGGTGGAGGCTCTGTTAGAGACTATGGGAGGGATACGGGACCTTGTGATTGAAGAGGAAAGAATTTCTTTTCAGGCACAACACGATTTTGATGGAGAGGCTTTTCTTGAGGCCCTCACAGCACTTGGCATAGAGGCAAAAAAAATCACCCGATAGAAAAAGAGTGATTTTTTTGCCAAAAAAGATTTTTTATGTTATAATTAACATGGCTGAATAAAGGATACAATAAAAGGGAGGCACCGTATGAGTATGCAAGAACAATTAGAAAAGGCCAAGGAGCTTTTAAAAGAACAGGATTATGAAGAAGCCCAAAGACTCTATAATGAGCTTTATCAGCGGATGGATGAGGCAACCTCAGATGAGAAGGCCGATATCCTTGCCGGGCTTGGGGACTGTTTGAGGGAACAACTCTATTTTGAGGAAGCTATCCCTTATTACGAAAGGGCACTGGAACTGGATCCTATCCACAAACGCTCTTTGGCCGGGATTGCCGATAGTTATCGGGGTTTGAAAGATTGGAATAAAGCCTTGCACTACTGGTTTGAGATTGTGAGGCTCAATCCCCAGGATTTTCTTATTTATACCCGTATTGCGGATGCTTACCGAAAATTGGGTGAGTTTGAGCAAAGCGAGAAGTATTATCTGTTGGCTATTGAACTCAATCCCAGAAACAAATTTGCCCTGATGGGATTGGGGGATCTCTACTACAAGAATAAAAAGTACAATCAAGCGCTTGAATACTGGAAAAAACTCTTGGACGTGAATCCCAAGTTCATTAACATCCTTACGATGATCGGCAATATCTATCGTAACTGGAAACAGTATGACAAGGCTATTGATTATTATCAGAGGGCTCTGGAGATTGACAGGAATAATTTTTATGCCCTGTATGGGATTGCTGATTCTCTTCGAGGGAAGCGGCGTTTCCGAGATGCTATCAAGTATTGGAAAAAGATCTTGGACAAAGAGCCGGACAATGACAGGATTCTGACACGATTGGGAGATAGCTATATTCGTATAGGGAAGTACGCCGAAGCGGCGGCTATCTACAACAAGGTCCTTGAAAATAGCACAAATAAGTATGCCTTGATTGGGTTGATCCGGATTGAAGTGGAGCAAAAGCACTACTACAAAGCAGCCCAGCTTTGTGAACAATATCTTGAGCAATTTCCCTCTGATGTGCGGGTAGCCTTGCTTTTGGCCAAGCTCTATGAAGACAATGGTGACACCGAGAAATCTTTGAGTGTCTATGAGCGTTACCAGAGTATGTTTGCTGGGAGAAAGGACTTCGATTCGAAACTTGCAAGTACGACGCTTGATCATTTCAAGAGTGACATCGAAGAGTTTTCTGAAAATGACCTGGATGAAGAGTAGTTTCTTCTGGGTTTTTGTGTGGTGTCCAACGATGCTGCTGGCTGTCACGTTGCCGTCTGCCTCACTTTTTCCGATGAGGGTGGGTTTGTCTCAAGAACTCACCAACACAAAAGGAGAAGTTCTTCGATGGGAAGTCACTAAATTTGTGATTCTCAATGATGAGGATAACGAATCTGATGTGAGGATTGAATGGCATATCTCTCACACAGGGAGTTTCTCTTTTGGATATAGGGTAGGCTTTGTGGTGACGATGGATGGAGAGGTGTATGTAGATTCTCTTTCCGACGGTTGGCAGACGAGGTCTTTTTTTCCACGGATTCTTTTGCTTGATGCTACAGGACGTTTTGTTGAGGGAACCTTTGGGGAGGGGATATCCCTTGTGAAAGCATCTCGGCTTGGTCGGTTTACGTGGGGCAAGACCTATCCTGAGGTGGTAGCTGCTACCCTTGTTTTCGGAGCACACCGTTTTCGTTTATTATGGGACAGGAGTTCGGGGTTGATAGGTATGGAGGGAGAGACACCTTACTATCCAAAATAGGAGGGTTCTATGCAGGATCCTAAAATCAAGGATGCGCTGGATCTTCTCTCTGAGGTGAAGGGTCTTCTTTTGAGACGTAGGCATATGTTTGAGCGTTTTTTGCTCTCTCCCTTTATGCGGGCTTTGATTGGGGGGTGGGCACTTTTGCTTGTGGGAGTAAGTGGAGCCCTTGTGATCGCAGGAGAGAAGGTGGTTCAGTGGTGGGTATCTTCTCCTTGGGTATGGGTGGTGCTTGTTGTTGGGATAGGAATGGGGGGTGCATGGCTTAAACTTCGTGTGTGGAAGGATCTTTCGCCTGATCAGGCCTCTTTGCGATCTCTTTTTGATGCTTTGGGCAAACCACTTCTTGTGGTGGATGGCGTGGGGATAGTGATTTTTGTGGTTTTGCATGTGTGGATTATGCTTCAGGGGACATGGTGGTACCTGTTTCCGTTGTGGGCTATTGGGGTGGGGTTTGTGTATGTCATGTATGGGGCTTTTCTCTCGTTGGTTTCTCTTTTTTTGGTGGGGGTATGGTCAGTCCTTGGAGGGTTTTGGACCCTTTTCTGGAAGCCTATGGATTGGTCAGGGGTAGGGCTTAGTCTTTTGGTTGTGTTTGGGTTAAGCTATGTGGGGCTTTTCGTATGGCTTGAAATTCAGGCTCATATAAGGAAATAGATGTGTCAGAGGGGTTTCTTGATCCTTTGATTCATGAGAGGGCGAGGCTTCTTATCCTCACAGGACTTTTGCAGGCAGAGAATGGACGGCTTTCCTTTTCTAAGCTGAAGGAACTCACAGGGCTGAGTAGTGGGAATCTGTGGGTACAAATCAAGCGCCTTGAAGAAGGGGGGTATCTTTCTGTGGAGGCAGTGTCTCCTCGGTTGACAGAGATTCTTCTGACGGAAAAGGGAATGAACGCGTTAGACAAATATTTTCAGGACATACAGCGGCTTTTTAGAAAGGATGGAACGCAGTGAAGTTTTTTCTTCTGCTGTCCGATAAGTGGATGAGGAGTAGGTATGAAAAAGGCTATCATAGGGATTTTTTTCTGTATCTCTTTTGGCTATGCCAACGATGTGTGGTATAGTCAGGCGTACTTGGGGTATCTTTCCCTAGGATATCTCTCTCTGTTGTACACCAATGGCATATATTCAGCTGCAGAAGTGGTCAATCGAGCACGTGAAGTGAGGGTCATTGCTCAAACGACACTCAAGAGCCTTTATCAGGCGGGAAACGAGGCTCGGGTACAGGCTTTGAGGGTAGCGTATGAGCATCTTCTTTTTCAGGCAAATGGGCTCATGAGTTTTGTGGAAACGCCTTCAGAAGAAACATTTCGTGCTTATGAGGAACTTCGAAAAAAGACGTGGTATGCCCTGGAAATGGTCAAGGAGTTGCCATAGGAGTGAAGGGCGTCTCGTTGAGTTTTTCCGCACCTGATCTTTTTCATTGCTTGGGGAGAGGTCCAAAGAGGCCTCTTTTTTTGTTGTGATCACCACATCTAAGAGTCTCAAGGTGGCTTCTCTGGAGAAGGGGAGATAGGAGTGTATGGGCTCTTCGGAAGTGACGAAAGTGGCCTGGAGACTATGGATATGAGGACACTTTTTTGGTTGTGGTAGGGAGAGGCTTTTCCTCACAATGAGAAAGAGGAGACAAAAGAGAGATCACTTTTCTCTCCACATAAACATAGCGTCACCGTAACTCAGGAAACGGTAGCCGTGAGAGAGGGCATGCTGATAGGCTGCCTTGACCCTTTCTTTGCCACCAAAACTCTGGACAAGCAACAGGAGGGTAGAATATGGCATATGAAAATTGGTGACCAGCCCATCCACAACGCGAAAGTCAAAATCTCCATAGATAAAAAGATCTGTATACCCTGTGTAAGGTTGCCACGTGTCTGGAAAGAGCATGCCCATGGTTTCTAGGGCCCGCGTTGAGGTTGTGCCTATGGCAATGATACGTCCCCCCTGTTTCTTGGTTTCACGGAGGGTATCAACTGTCTCTTGAGGGATGGTGATCCACTCTCGATGAATGTGAAATTCCTTATCACTTGGGGAAATCGTACGAAAGGTTCCCGGTCCCACGTGGAGGGTAAGGGTGGTAAGAGTGATGTTCTTTGCCTTGATACGCTCTAACAAGGCCTCGGAAAAATGAAATGAGGCGGTAGGGGCGGCTACAGAACCATAGAGAGAGGCGAGAACGCTTTGGTAGCGGGTTTCGTCCTCAGGCGTGAGGAGGGGGTGACCTTCTTTTGCTCTTTTTTTGACAATGTAAGGAGGGAGAGGGAGTTCACCGAGTTTTTCAATGTCTTCGAAAGAGAGAGGGGGAGAAAAAGAGAGCAAGAAATAGCCACTCTCGGTTTCGTCTCTCTGAAGAGAGATTGTCCAATGATTGAAACGAAGAGAATGGGTTGATTTGAGACGTCGAGCATTTCTGACCATGGCTCGCCATGTCGTCTCTGTGAGGCGTTCTACGAGGAGACATTCAAATACCTTGCCATCATCTCTGGTGAGGAAAAGTCTAGCTTTGAACACACGAGAGTTGTTGAAAACAAGACAATCCTTGGGTCTCAAGTAGGTGAGAATATCCGAGAAGTGTTTATCCTCAAAGGGACCATTCCCTGGAGGGATAATTAAAAGACGAGAATCCTCTCGGTTAGGGAGAGGCTGGGTAGCAATCCTGTCTTCTGGAAGTTCGTAGGCGATATCCTCAAGATAGGGTTGAATATTCATCGTTTCCTCCATCGTTGATAGTGAGAACGAAACTCCCCGATCGTGAAAGGTTCTCCATGGCCTGGAAAAACCTTTGTCTCATCCGGGAGAGAAAGGGCTTTTTCCACAGACTGCCAGAGAAGAGCCTCTTCCCCTCCTGGGAGATCCGTTCTTCCCACGGAAAAAGCAAAGAGGAGATCTCCTCCAAAAAACCAGCCGGTGCGAGGAAAATAGAGTCCAACAGAGCCTGGTGAGTGACCAGGGAGGCTCCAGATTTCTGCATCCCATGCTTGCCAGGGACCTTCTTGAAGAGGCAAGAGAGTATGGGTATAGAGAAGGGGTTCCCCAAAGTAGGCCGAGAGGTTGAGATAAGGATCCTTGAGCATGGGCATATCCTGAGGATGAATATACAATGGAGCCCCATAGGTTTCTGCCAAGCGAGATGCCAGAAGGATGTGATCAAAATGGCCATGCGTGGCCACCATCAGGAAGGGATGAGAGAGTTTTTCTCTGGCCTCAGGACAAGCGGGATCAATACAGAGCATACGTGTTTCGTCCCGTACAACATAGGTGTTGGAGGCAAAATCAGAAGAAGTAAAAGCAAAAAGCTCCATGAAGGGTCTCCCTCTAAACAATTTTGAAAAGCAAGATATTATAAAGCAAAAGCAAAAGATGGGCAAACGTTGTAGGAAAAGTATGTAGCCTTGTGTGTTTTCACATGATTGTAGGGTGGGTTGGTGAACAAATGGGGCTGTCTAGAAGACAGCCCCAGCGTTGATTTACATCGTGAGGATCTTTTTCGCCGCTTCATCCTGAACGTCAGTGATAAATCGGATACCCGTTTCCTTTTCTGTTTCTCGGTTGACGGATGCAATATCGTCTCGAGAGATTTCTTTGACGTCGAATTTTCGTGCTCCCGCCAGGAGTTGTTGAAGACCAGCAGCAATCTTATCAGCGAGCGTCCAGACAGCAATAGCGCCTAGAGGGATGTTTTTCATCTCGGAGGCCCCTACCTTCTTCTGGACGTCGTAATACCCTGCGAAGATCTCCTCCGGTTGAGTGCCAATCTCTGTGACAGTTTTGGGAAGGCTATCCCAATTGCCATGGAGACGCTGTTTACTGGATGGGTCAAGAACTCCTTGGATATTAGCTCCCAAGAATCCAGGGATCATGAGGGCCCTTCCCATACAGACGAGCTTGGTGAAGGGAGCACCAAGAGCCAATGCTTTGAAGATATGGTCTTCTCGTGCTAGTCCTCCGGCAAAGGCCATATCCACAACCTTTTTGCCTCGGGAAGCAAGAAGAGAGGCATATTCATAGGCTTTGGCATGGAGGAGAAGAGAAGGAACCCCCCATGTTTCCATCATGTTCCATGGACTCATCCCTGTTCCACCTCCTGAACCATCGATAGTGAGGAGATCCAGTTTGGCATCGGTGGCGAAACGGATAGCCATAGCAAGAGCTTCCATCCCATACGAGCCCGTCTTGAGAGTAATACGTTTGAAACCAAGTTTACGTAAATGTTTCACTCCTTTCATGAATTCTTTGTAGACGGCTTCTGGGGTATTCAGGTTGGTATACCCAAGTCGGCTATGGCGGGCAAATGCCTTGATAGCCCCATGCTTAAAGGCTTCTTGAACCTCTGGTTTGGTAGGATCTGGATCGACAACGTAGCCACGATTTTTGAGAAAGATGGCATAGTCGAGATCTGTGACTTGGATCTCTCCACCAATATCCTTGGCGCCTTGTCCCCACTTGAGTTCAATGATGACCTTGTCACCATATTTTTCGATAACATATTCGGCCACACCGTTTCTAGTATCTTCAACATTCATCTGGACAAGAATGGCTCCATAACCGTCGTAGTAGCGCAGATAGGTATCAATACGGCGATCAAGTTCTGGGGCCTTTTTAATACGGCCGTTTTCGATGACAGCCTGTTTGTCAATACCTACCACGTTTTCTCCTACCACAATGGGAAAACCCACAAGCGCTGCCCCGATAGCAAAGGAATCCCAGTACCTAGCAGCCACAAAAGTAGAACCCAACGCTCCTGTCATGATAGGAATCCTCACTTTGGTTTTCACATTGGCTCCAAAAGAGGTTTCAATGTTCACATTGGGGAAGATACAATCATCAGGGGAATTAGAAAGCCCCTTTGGCATACCTGTTGCTCCATAGTTGTATCCCTGGATACGGAGGGCATTGTAGTTTACCCCAAGGTGGGTGGTATTGGCACTTCCAGCAGTCACATATCCGAAATCTCTCGGGTAGAGGAGTTTTCTCCCTCGCATGCTGGCAAGCCATGTTTCACATTTTCCTTGACAATCAGCACGGCAAAGAGTACAGAGTCCTGATTCTGCAGGGGTTCCTCGGTTGACCGTTCCGAGAACGTCATTGGTTTTTGGCCATTCTATCATGGCAACCTCCTTTTGTAGTTTATTCTCCTTTTATTTTTTTTGCACCGTCTTCAAGAGAAATCACAAGAAAATCTGCGGTGATACCACATTTCTCTTTGTAGATTGAGCCCACCTTGGTTTTGAATCGATCAATAGCCTCTCGTTTCACAAGGCTGATAGTACATCCTCCAAACCCGGCCCCCGTCATTCGACTCCCTACGCAACCTTCCACCTCTTGGGCTAACGAAACGAGGGTATCCAAATGTTCTCCAGTGACCTCATAGTTTTCCTTGAGAGATTGGTGAGAAGCATTGAGCAAGCATCCAAAGCCTTCGATATCTCCGGCAGAAAGTCTTTTTGCTGCCTCTTGGGTACGCTGGTTTTCTGTGATGGCATGGAGTGCCCGTCGGAAAATGGTCTCTCTCCCTTGAAAAAGGTCACGAGAGGAGATAAGTTCATGTTCGGAGAGTTCACAGAGGTTTTTTATAGGAAACCGTTGTTGAAGGAAAGAGAGGGCTTCCCGACATTCTTCGAGGCGGGTGTTGTAGGCGGATTCTCGGAGTTCTCGTTTTTTGTTGGAGTTGGTGAGAATGAAAACATACTCCCCCAGAGAAACCGGAATCGGCTGATAGGCCAGCGTTTCACAATCCAGAAGGAGAGCGTGGTTTTTTGTTCCCATAGCCACAGCAAATTGATCCATGATCCCACATGACACACCGACAAACTGGTTTTCTGCCCGCTGGCAGAGAAGGGCTATTTCTTTTCCTGAGAGGTTTCCACCAAAAAGATCGTTGAGGGCCGTGGCAAATACAACCTCAAAGGCGGCTGAAGAGGAGACTCCTGATCCAGGGGGAATGGTACTCAAGAAAAGCACATCCATTCCATGGAGGATGGGAAGCCCTGCCTTTTTCCATTCGGAGAGGACCCCAAGGGGATAGTTTGTCCATGAGAGTTCTTTTTGAGGGCTGATCTCTTCAAGAGAGATGTCCAAAACACCCGGAAATTGAAGACTACAGAGACGAAGACGGTTGTCTTTTCTTGGACGCACAAGAGCGTAAATAAAACGATTGATAGCTGCTGGCAATACCTTTCCCCCATTGTAGTCAATATGTTCTCCTATGAGATTGATCCGGCCGGGGCTTTTGTAGAAGGAGATATCTTGAGGGCTAGGGCCATAGCGATCTATGAAAAGCCTTTGCACTTCGTGAAGAGCACGGGATTCCTCCCACGTGGCAAGAAAACGGATTTTGCTCTCAAGAAGGTGTTGAGACGAGTCTTCCACAGCTACCACATTCGCTGCAGCCCAGGCACCCATTTCTGAAGAAGCGTAAAATTTGATTCTATCTCGAGCCCGAAGGGGGGGATAAAACTCTATATGCCAATGAAAAAAGTCGTGGCTTGGTATTTCGAGTTCGTGATTAACGGGACCTTGGTGCATTACCATCATATAAGGAAAAGGTCTATCAAAGAGAAAATCAAATGCCCCGACGACGATCTTGAGCATTTCGGCAAGATCTTTCTCCTCATCATTGGTCATATGATCGATATGACTGAAGTGCCGTTTGCTTACAATAAATACTCCCCATGGATAATCAGTAAAAAACGGGACGTAGGCCACCATGGAAGTATTTTCATGGATGAGACGGAGGCGAGAGTTTTTTTCCTCTTGGGTTATCCGACAGAGAAGACACTCGCCAGCGTTCTGGTAATGCTCCTGACAGGCATGGTATTCTGTTTCAAGCTTGAGAGGGATAAAAGGATACCCATAGATTTGCCCATGAGGATGAGCAATGGTAGCTCCCACCTCTTCACCCTTGTTTTCAAAAGGAAACACATACTTTACATGAGGATCTTTACGAATCTCTAAGAATCTGGATTTCCAGAGTTGGACAAGTTTTTGTATATGTTCGAGAGAAAGCTCTTGGAGAGTGATGGCGTGTTCTGAGGAGTAGAGCACGACTTCACATTTGCCATACGAGGGCATCGTCCGGAAAAAAGAGGTAGCGACAGGATCTGGCTGAGGGGGGATTGGCATCATCACAGGAAAATCATTGGGGAGAGAAATCACCTCGAAAGATTCCGGTACTTTTCCTGAACCAGGACAAAAAGGGCACCGGTCTTTGGGGAGATGCGGCCTATTCTGACGATGGCTTGCTACCATTGTCCAGGTCTTGAGGAGAGGGTTCCACCTGAGTTCAGCCATAGAAGATCCTTTTCACATAAAGTTTGTTTATGTTTATTTTAAAGATTTTCCGGAAAAAATCAAGGGGATTTGGAAATTTTTTCTCTCTGAAAGCAAAAAAACAAGAACTTATGTCACGTGAAAGAGGGCGGAGGGTGCCAAGAAAAACTTTCTTTTAGGAAAGCGGAAGGTGGAGAATGAACTCACACATTTCTTGAGGACGGGTTTTCACAAGAATTTTTCCTCTCTTTTGAACAATCCAATCATACACAATATCGAGTCCAATTCCACGACCTGCCTCATGGGAGAGCCGCTCTGCCGTCGAAAAACCTTTTTGAAAAAGATAACCTACGAGTTCTTTGGGGGAGACTTCTTGATGGGGAGAGAGAAAACCTAACAGTACGGCTTTTTCACGGATTTTGTCAAAGTGTATCCCTTGACCATCATCAAAAACAGAACACTCAAAAGAGGACGGTTTTCTGTGGAGACGTACCCGGACAAGCCCCTGGGGATTCTTTCCTTTGTTTTTTCGGTCTTCTGGGGGCTCCACTCCGTGAACAATGGCATTTTTTATGAGTTGGATGAGAATATCTTGAATCTCTTTCTTGAAGGGCAAAGATTCTAAAACCTCACTTCCTTCAACTGAGAAAATGATCTCTTTTTTTTCTTGTTTGGCTATCTTATGGGCAAAGGCTTCTAAGTGAGAAAAGAAGTGTTGTTTGTCTTTTTTGGGAATAGCTTTCAGTTTTTCAAGAAGGTTTTGCAACTGAGAGAGAAGATCCTGAGCCGCAGAAAGCTGGGTGAGAAATTCGACAAAGGTTTCTCCCTCCACATTGGGGGTATGACGAATCTTCTGAAGAATGGATTCGAGAGTATGAAAACAGGTAGCCAAATCCTCCAGTTCTAACAGACGAGCGTTCCCTTTGAGGCTATGAAGATGTCTGTAGGTGGAGTCCAAGAATTCCAGAAGCTTTTCTTGAGAGAGATGGTGGTGATGAGATAACTCTTGCATGGTGTGATTGATCGTATGCATTTTCATCGTGGTATCATGGAGAAATTCTTCGAGTATCCCAAGATCAATGTGGATAATCTTGTAGAGTAATTCCATCTCTCTTTTTGATTTCTCCTTGTTTTTCTCAGTCTCTTTTTCGGTGAGGACAAGGGTGGTCTCGTCTTGGACCAGGAGGAGGAGTTTTTCAATACCTTCATTTTTTTTCCCTTTGATTCGTATCAATTTTCCAGAGAGATATTTGCTTTTTCGTGTACCGGAAGAAAGATTGTCAAATACGAACTCTAGACGTTCAAAGGGATTCACTTTCTGAAGGTTTCTTTCCTCTATGTGAGGGTCAAAATAGAGCGAGAAATACTCTGAGAGGATCTCCAGATTTTTGGGACAGAGATGAGGACGAAAAAGATCAAGAATATTTTTTCCTCCTAAAGAGGTTTCTTCAAAGATGGTTTCAAGATGCTTTGAGTACGATGGAGAAATGGTGAGATCTTTTTCAATGAGACAGAGTCCTTCTGAAATGGTATCCATGATCTGGAGGTAATCTTCCTTGGAAACAACGTGTTTCTCTATTTCATCAAGAGCTTTGTTGTAATAGTAGCCAATAATTCCGTATTCGGTGAAGGGATCTACGGGGACTCGTGAGCTGATGTCTCCTGATATAGCCTGTTGCTTGATCGTCATGAGAAGATCGTAGCTTTCTGTTTTTACGCCGTGTTCCCCCCAATTGAGTCCCATTTCCTCGATTTCCGGAGAGACACGGATTCGTGTCACCTTGTTTACCACCCAAAGAAAACTAAGAGAAGAGAAAAAGGTGAAAGCCCCTATGGCAAGGATTCCAAAGATCTGGATACGGAGTTGTTCAAAAAAGGAAAGGCCTGTTCCAAGCATTTCTGGTTGGCCAAAGAGAGCGACAGCCAATGTTCCCCATATGCCTGCCCCAAGGTGAACAGGAATAGCCCCTACAGCGTCATCAATCCGAAGACGGATCAAGATCTTGGTGAGAAAGACCACAAGAATAGCAGCTCCTCCCCCTATGAGAAGAGCGGCATATTCGTTGACAGCATGGCAGTTTGCCGTGATACCTACAAGTCCTCCGAGAGTACCATTCATAGCCCCCTCTACTTTGTAGGCATTTTTTCCTATACTTTCTGCAAGCAATCCCATGATCATACCACTGCATGCGGCAAGCATAGTGTTTACCAGAATTTTTGGGACATTTTCCCCAAAAAGAAGGGCACTTCCACCATTAAAACCAAACCATCCAAACCAAAGAATGAACACTCCCCCAATAGCCAAGGGAATGTTGCTTGCTACGAATTGATGATTTTTGGTGTGGAAGATACCTTTTCTTGGGCCGATGAGAAGAAGGTAGGCCAACGCCATCCATCCCCCCACGCTGTGAACTACCGTAGAACCCGCAAAATCGACAAAGCCATTTTTGCCAAGCCAGCCGCTGAGGCTTCCGTGGAGTCCCCCTCCCCATGCCCAATGACCCACAACAGGGTAGATAAAAAGAGAGAGAAAACACGTGGAAATGAGATACACATGAAACTTGACCCTTTCTGCCACAGCCCCAGAGACAATGGTTACCGCTGTGCTACAAAATACCGCCTGAAAAAAGAAAAAAGACATTTCCCAGAAATGGTTCATCGTGAAAAGAAAGCCATTGGTTCCCACAAAACCATACCATGACGAACCAAACATGAGACCAAAACCTACCGCCCAATAAGCAATCACGGAGATACCAAAATCACAGAGATTTTTAAGAGCAACATTAATTGAGTTTTTGCTTCTCGTGAGTCCTGCCTCTAAAAAAGCAAACCCGAGTTGCATGCAAAAAACCAGGATGGCTGAGACATTGACCCACAAGATGTCAAGCATGCTCTTTTCCATCTTCTTTCCCCTTGGTGTTTTCCTACTGCTCTAAAGCCACGGTAAAAAAGGCATAAAAACTTCTCCAACTGACGGGGAAAACAAATAACGGGCGAGGAATATGAATATACATGCCCATCTCTTTCCCAACGAAGGTAATAGGTACAGAAATAAGAAAATCTTTGCCGTAGAATTCTCTCATATTGCCTGCAATGGTATTGGTGATTTCTCCGAGAAGATCACACAGTTCCTGAGGAGAAGGTTCCCGCTCTGGCAGGACAAACTCCTTATACAGGTGGTAGAGAAGTTTCTTTTCCGAGGAGAAGAAAACTACCCCCTTTGCAGCCCCTGAGATACCTATGAGGCTATTCCATTCCAGGGGAAATACATTCTCTGGTTCTTTGAGAAAGGGTATATTGATAACGATCTCCTCTTGAGTGAGAGAGAGAAAATAGGCTTTCAGTGTTTGAATAAAGTAATGAATATCCTTTTCTCTCATGGCATATCCTTCACACCAGGTCCGGTTGGGCTTGGATCTTCTCGATAAGAGAGTAGATCTCCGCTCGTAATTCTTCACCAATGAAAGGCTTGGTGATAAAGCTATACGCCCCCAATCGTATGGCACGAAGAGCGGTTTCTCTGTCTTTGAGGGCACTTACCACAATGATATGGCTTTTGGGGTGAATTTTCTTCATCTCTTCCAGGCAGGTTAAGCCATCCATTTCTGGCATAGTGATGTCGAGAGTGACAATATCTGGTTTGAATTGCTGAAAAAGGCAAAGAGCATCTTTCCCATTGGAAGCAGTACCGACAAGAGAAATCTGAAGATTTTTGAGAAGGTTTTCAATGATTCTTCTGACCACGCCCGAATCGTCTACTATCAACATCTTGAGCATGTGTTCCTCCAGAAAATAAAAATACATTTTCTTTTTCGCAAGAAGTGTGCCATTTTTTTGTGCGCATTTTTATACATTTATTGTGCAATACAAATTCTCTCTTGATTAAAAAATAATCAAATGGGCTATCTTTGGTGAAAATATGGGCACAAGAAAGAGGAATCCTTGCTTGAGGAGAACGTCTCATCGAGGTGAGGAAAGAGAAAACCTCCCATGGGTGTTCTCTTGTTTTTTGTGGTGTGAATGAAGGAGTCTTCTCAAAAGGTGAGAGAAGGGGCATCTTGTTCCCACAACACAGCACGTAGTGTTTTTTTGGTTTTTTCAAAAAAGTTTTTTCTCTTTTTTTAGGGTGCCACCTTGGGTGAATTCTGCTTGAGCAAAGGAGATGGCAAGAGAGAAAAGAAATGGAAGATATTGTGCCTATATGAGGGTCTTTTGGTGAAATCTTTTTTTGAAAGTTTGACGAAAAACTTGCTCTATGATATACTTGAAGGAGAAGAAGTCGGAGGGAAACCATGGATTTTTGGGATCTTATTCGTACTCGTGCAAGTATTCGAAGTTATGATCCGCATCGGCCAGTAGAAGAAGATGTCCTTCACAGGATTTTGGAGGCGGGAAGGCTTGCCCCTTCCGCGGCCAATCGTCAACCCTGGCGGTTTGTTGTGGTGCAGTCTCCTGAGAAGTTGGCTCTTCTTCGGCATGCCTATGCAAGGGATTGGTTCTATGATGCTCCTCAAGTTCTTGTTGTAGTGGGGGATAAGAATGAGGCATGGCGAAGGCTTCAGGATGGGTATTCCTCTCTTGAGACAGATGTAGCGATTGCTTTGACTTTTATGATATTGGCTGCTGCGAATGAAGGGGTGGCGACGTGTTGGATTGCCGCCTTTCAGCCTGAGGTGGTCAAAACAGTATTGGAGCTTTCAGATCATGAGGAGGTATACGGACTGACCCCACTAGGGTACCCAAGATCAGATTATCCTGGTCCTGCTCTCAAGAAGCGTAAGGATCTGAAGGATATTGTAAAGTTTGTCTAGGGAAAGGGTATGATTCGAGCAATTATTTCTGATATGGATGGGGTGCTTTATAGGGGGAAACATCTGATTCCTGGGGCAAAGGATTTTGTGGAGAGGCTTGTCCAGTCAGGGATGCCTTTTCTTTTCCTTACCAACAATTCCGAACAAACTCCGCTTGATCTCCAAAGAAAATTGGAGGTGTTGGGTATCTCTGGGGTGGATGAAAAGCATTTTATTACGTCGGCTATGGCAACGGCGGAGTTTCTTAGGGCACAGAAACCTGGGGCTACGGTTTACGTTATTGGGGGAGGTGGACTTGCTGCGGAATTGTATAGGGTTGGGTTTTCTATCAATGAAAGTCAGGCAGATTATGTGGTTGTAGGAAAAACGGCAAGTTTTAATTTTGAGATGCTCAAAAAAGCCATTCGCCTCATCGAGAAAGGGGCAAAGTTTATAGGAACAAATCCAGATGTCATTGATCCCTCAGAAGATGGGATAGAACCGGCATGTGGAAGTCTTCTTGCGGCTATTGAGGCTGCCACTGGGAAAAAGCCCTACATTGTGGGCAAACCAAATCCTATGATGATGCTGGTAGCCAAACGTAGGCTTGGTTGTCATGCTAGTGAAACCCTTATGATAGGGGACCGGATGGATACGGATATTCTTGGGGGAATGGAAGCGGGGATGAAAACAGCTCTTGTCCTTTCAGGAGTGAGTAGCCGGGAGACACTCAAGGATTTTCCTTATCAACCGGATTATGTGTTTGAGCATGTAGGAGAGATAGAGATAGAGAAGCTGGAGGGATAGATGGAGATCTCTGTTCCGTCGCTTGTTCGGATCAAACCCAAGGCACTTTACAAGATAGGGAAGTATCTGAGAGACGAACACCACAAACGGATTGTCCTTTTGTGGGGGGAGGGAATAGCTGAGATTCTCAAGCCCATTGTAGAGGTGAGTCTTCTCTCTGCGGAGATAGAGGTTATTGCTGAGACTTCTGTGACGGACACCGAGGTAGAGGCTATTTTTCGTATGGCGGTGGAGCTACCGCAGACGGTGGAGGCGATTGTGGCCATTGGTGGAGGTAAAGCCCTTGATATAGGGAAGTATCTTGCCTTTTTGAAACGGCTTCCCCTTTTTTCTGTTCCCACAGCGGTTTCTAATGACGGATTTTGTTCTCCTATGGCATCTCTTACTGTTCGGGGAAAGAAAACCAGTTTTCGTGTGGAATTGCCTCAAGCAGTGATTGTGGATACTGAGGTTCTCCAACGGGCTCCGGTAAAGTTTTTGTATTCAGGGATGGGGGACCTCTTTTGCAAGATTACTTCAGTGTATGATTGGAAACTTGCGTATCGTCGCACACGGGAACCTGTGAATGATTTTGCTGCTAATATGGCCAGAAGTGCTGCGGATACTTTTCTTTATTATGATGAGAAACGTTTGGATAACCCGGACTTTTTGCGGATTATTGCAACATCGCTGATGATGTCGGGGATTGCTATGGAGGTTGCCCGAAGTAGTCGCCCTGCGAGTGGAAGCGAGCATCTCATCTCTCATGCTTACGACAAGATAGCGGACAAACCAAGTCTCCACGGACTTCAGGTGGGTGTGGCAAGTTATGCGGTGAGTCTTCTTCAGGAGAAGACAGAACCCCTCATTCGAAAAGCCATTGAAGAGTCTGGATTTCTTGCTTTCATGCGAGAGAATCCCCTCTCTCTTGAGGTTTTCCGGGAAGCTGTTAAATTGGCTCCTCAGATGAAGGAAAACTATTATACGATCTTGTCTGAAAAAGGGAGTGTCGAAAAGCTTCTGTTGTATCTTGAGGAAAATCCCCTCCTGCGTTCTATGCTTCAATAACAGGGGCTTGGAAGGAGGTTTCTATGAGGGATGTTTGCCGGATCATGTGTGGGGTACTGATGGTCACGACGGTAGGTATAGGGGGAAGTGCGCTCTGGTTTCATCAGGGGGTGTCTTTTTGGGTTTTGGTGGGGCTTTTGGTAATCAATGTGGTGTTTGGGGTGGGAGTGTGGTTTTCTTTCTCTCAACATACGTCTCTTGAGTCTCTTGAATATCGGCAATTTCTCCAGAGTTTGCGAAAATATCTCTCTCGGCATCAGGTGGCCGACCAGAAGCTCAAAGAATACTATGAGGAACTCAAAAACCTTGTTGAAGAGAAAGAGAAAGAAACCACTTCTCTGCTTGCTTCTATTAATCTCAATCTTAATGAGCAACTTGCGATGGCTCGTAAGGTACAGATGGCTTTTATGCCTATCTCTCAAACGACGGTCCAGCGAAGTGAGTTTCGATGGTCTTTTTGGTATCAACCAGCGGAAACTATAGGCGGAGATCTGTTGGATATTATTCGTGTAGGACGGAATGGATATGCCTTTGTAGTGGCTGATGTCTCAGGTCATGGGATTCCCTCGGCCTTGTTAACTTCTATGACCAAGGTGGCCTTCATCAATCACTCAGCGTGGAATAAGGATCCAGCCCAGGTGTGTGCCGAGGTGAATCGCGATTTCCTCAAGACGCTTCGAGATGTGGGGTTTTATGTGACGGCATTTTATGCTTTTTTGAATCTTGAAGAGGGAAAATTGTTGTATACCTCTGCGGGGCATATGCCTCTTCTTTACTATTCTTCTCATCAACATACCCTTACCCCTCTTCACACAAAAGGGACAATTCTTGGGGTTTTCCCTGATCCTGTTTTTGAGAGCCAGCAGTTAGAAATGGCGCCTCATGACAAAATGTTTCTTTTTACGGATGGGCTTGTAGATATTCAGAACAAAGAAGGAGAATGGTTTGGGGTAGAGAAATTGGAAAAGGTTATTCTTCATAGTGCACACCTTTCTCCGGAAAGGTGTGTGGAGGCAATTCGTCAGGAGGTAATCCGTTTCGGGTGGGGGGAGAAAAATGTGGATGATCAGGCACTGCTCTGTGTAGAATTTCTCTCCAGGGCAAAAAAAGATCATGGATAAAACATGCCTTCGATAGTTAAGGTTTCTTGGATGAGGGAGTGGTGTTTGGAGTATTTTTTATACGACAATGGATGGAAAATATCCGCAAGGAAGTGAAAGGGCGTTGTTTCTCCCCCTCTGGGATATTTGTCGTGTTCTTCCACTTCCACCATCTCTTTTTGAAACATCCCCAAACAGAAAACCTTCCGAGAAGAAAGGGGAGGAGAAGATGGTCTCTCTTCCTTTAAGGGCTGTTTTTTTTTGTGAGAGGGGATGATATTTTTTTTGAGACATAATGTCTTAAAATTTGACACAAGAAAAAATATTGTCTGTAATGAAGACAAAGCAAAATTTGGTAAGGAGATAGACATGAAGAAGTTATTGTCCTTGTTGGTTGTCTTGATGGGGATGGTTGTGTTGTTGGGTTGTACTCGGGCAAGAGATAATAGGGAGAAGGGACAAGGAATTTCCTCCTTTTCTTCTGATTCGTATGAGGTGGATGATGATATGTCTTCAGCGAAAGCGATCAGTGTTGGGCAGACGCAGAATCGGAATCTTCATGTGTCCACTGATGTTGATTGGATCAAGATATCGACGGTGAATGGGAAGTACTACATAGTGAGTAACGACTTTGGGGGTTCGGAGGGGTGGATAGCGCTTTGTAACGAATTGACGAATTGGCGAGCCTCTAAGTCTGGTTCTACTCCTACGCTTACTTTCTCTGGGGATGGGAAAGTGTGGTATGTGAAGGTTCGTTCGGATTCAGCTCCTCTTTCCTACACGGTGACGTTGAAGGAGGTTCCATAATTTCAAGAAGGTGATAAGGTTTTATGGTATGAATGAGAGGGCTTTGAGGCAAAGCCCTCTCGTTTTTTTTGAGAAGTGATTTTGAAGGGAGAGTGCGTGTTTTCCATGCCAGGGAAAAGACCTTTTTGGGGGAGACAAAGAAGAGTTTTTGTCCCAGGGAATGGAGGGAAAAAGATAGCCCTGCGAAAGAAGCAGGGCTATCAAAAAAGAGCAAATGTACAGCGAAGGGATATTAGCGTTTCTCAAAGACTCCCCCTTTGTTGGCAGAGGTGACATGTTGAGCATAACGAACAAGATACCCTGTTGTAATCTTTGGTGGAAGAGGGGAGAAGTGGGCTTTTCGACGAGCTATCTCTTTTTCGTCTACGAGGAGAGTGATCGTTTTTTGGGGAATGTTAATCTCAATGAGATCTCCTTCCTCTACGAGGCCAATCAATCCACCGGCTGCAGCCTCAGGAGAAATATGTCCAATAGAAGCTCCTCGTGTGGCACCACTGAAACGCCCATCGGTGATGAGAGCCACCTCTTTGTCAAGTCCAAGCCCTGCTACCGTTGAAGTGGGAGCAAGCATCTCTCTCATTCCAGGCCCACCCTTTGGTCCTTCATAGCGGATGACGATAACATCACCTTTTTTGATTTTGCCTTTGAGAAGGGCATCAACAGCCTCTTCTTCACTGTTGAAAACCCGAGCTGGTCCCTTGTGGTGGAGCATTTCTGGAGCCACAGCGGCTTGTTTGACGATACATCCCTCTGGAGCCAGATTGCCCGTGAGAACAGCAAGACCACCTGTTTCATGTACGGGCTTGTCAATAGGACGGATCACAGAACTGTCTTTGATAGAGGCCTTGTACTCTTTGAGAGTTTCTCCGAGGGTTTTGCCGTTGACTGTCATGGTGTCAAGATGGACAAGATTTTTCTTGGAGAGTTCGGCAAGTACCGCTGGTACTCCCCCTGCTCGATACAGATCAAGGATATGATGAGGGCCAGCAGGAGATATGGTAGTGAGATGAGGAACCTTTTCCGTGAATGGAGCAAAATCCTTGAGTTCAAGTTCAACCTCTCCATAATACGCAATTGCCGGGAGATGAAGGGTTGTATTGGTAGAACCGCCAAGAGCCATGTCCACAGCAATGGCATTTTCAAAGGCTTTGCGAGTCATAATATCTCTTGCGCGGATATTCTTCTGGACCAGTTCTACAATCTTGAGGCCTGATTTTTTGGCAATACGGATACGGTCAGCAAACACAGCCGGGGCACTTCCATTGAAGGGGAGAGAGATACCAAGGGCCTCTGAAAGATTGCTCATGGTGTTGGCTGTGAACATGCCCGCACAAGAACCGTCTCCAGGACAGGCTCGGCATTCAAGATCATAAAGCTCATCGTCTGAGAGCTCTTTCTTGGCGTATTTTGCCGTAGCTTCAAACACAGTGCTGAGATCAACTTTTGACTGATTGACCAGGGTTCCAGGAAGCATGGGGCCTCCACTCACGAAAATGGAGGGAAGATTGAGTCTCATAGCCGCGATCAGCATGCCAGGGATAATCTTATCACACGAAGCGATAAAAACAATCCCATCAAATTGATAGGCTTCGGCCATGACCTCTATAGAATCAGCAATAAGTTCACGAGAGGGGAGGGAATATTTCATGCCCCTGTGTCCCATCGCGATACCATCACATACCCCAATAGTGTTAAATTCGATCGGCATGCCACCAGCGGCATAGATCCCACGTTTCACTGCGTCGGCAATTTTATTGAGGTGGATGTGCCCTGGAATAGCCTCATTGAATGAGTTGGCTATACCAATCAGGGGACGTTCAAGTTCCCAATCATCAAATCCCATAGCTCGAAAAAGCGAACGATGAGGGGCCCTTTGAAAACCCTTTTTAACCGCATCGCTTTGCATATTTTTCCTCCGTTTTTGTAAATTTGAGAGATTTTAGGACTATATCAGTATTATTGTAATGAAGGTTTTTCTTTTTTGCCACATTTTCGAGGTGAACGTGGCATAGTATTCCTCCAAAGAAAAGAGAGAGATGACTCAAAAAATTCTAAAACATCGTGGGGGAGTTCACCACGGGAAAAGAAAAAAGCCAGCCTTTTTTGAAAAGGAAAAAGGCTGGCTTCGATGCTGGATGGATGTGTCCCTTGTTATTTGTTTATCTTGTTAAGGAAACGGTTGAGGCTCTTGACAAGATCGTGGAGTTCATCCTGTTTTCGGAGACGAAACTCAAGGGTTTTTATGTCAATCTTGCCGTCGGTAGCTTCATCAAGTGTCTTTTTAATACGGTAGATAGGACCCGCCATTTTATGAGAGATGAAGAGGCCAAAAACAGCAATGAGTACAAGATACACCACACTAAGCCAGATCATAGGCCACATCTGGATTTGAAACTCATTATAAGCCTTACTCATATCAAAAACCTCGTAGTAAGGAAGGTCTGGATTTGTCTTGGCCTTTTCTTTGAACTCTTCGACGTTCTTTACCTGGTAGAAAAGATTCTTTGAGTATCGTTGTCTGTAAAATACCCCCATAAAGAGAAGAGAAATAACAAGTCCTAAAATAATGAGAAGTGAAAATCTTGCAATAAACCGAATCTGGAATGGTTTGTCGATAAAATATCTCCAGCGCATTTTCTTATTCTTTGTGTCTTTCACGGTAACCTCCTTGGGATCTTTTGCTTTATTATCGGAAAGGGAGGGCAAAGAAATTTATAGTTTTGAGAGAAAAATCGTTTTGGTGTATGTTTGTATGGGTGAGTTTTTGAGGAATACATGTTCTTGAAAATGAAAAGCTTCACAAGAGCATAGTGGGAAAAGGCCTTAAGATTTTTTCTCAAAAATTTCCATTTTTGAGAAAAAAAGAGATATATATATTTGAAAGGACAAAATAATAGACGCAGAGTTCACCAGTGAGATGGGCCCCTTTCCTCAGAAAAGAGATGGAGAAAGGGAGCGGCATGACCCAAAGAAAGAAAAAGGGTTGATTAACCCAAAAAACGATGAAGAAGAGAATACGTAGATATAAGAAAAGAGGGAGTCTATGCGGGCAAGAAAAGGATGGGTGAAGGCGTGGCTTTTGGCCATGCTGATGATGAATAATGGATGGACGTATGTATATTATGATGATTTTTCGTCTTCAAATGGGGCGTGGCAGTACAAGTTTCTCTATTCTCTTCAAGCAGGGATTCATAGTGAAGCCCACAACATGACCATTGGGCCGAGTGGGGGGCTTCTCCAGTTTTCGGGGGATGGACTGAGTAGTGAGTATTATGCAGAACTCTTTGGCTTTTATGCACGTTATACGAATGTACGGTTTTTTGCTACGTCGGAACTTCCCTTTGGTTTTGAAATCACAAGAACCCTCCTTTCTCTTGATAGTGATGAAGGGATTTATGAGGAATCAGGTCGCAAAAAAGCCGCTTTTGATATAGGGGTGATTCAGTACGATGCTTCAGTAGTGGGAGTTTCCAATCGGTATGGAAATTATCTCTTCTTTTCTGAGGTGTATCACCCAAAATTGGCAGGAGAAGCCAATACCCAACCGAGGAGTTTGTGGTCGCTCAATGAAAGTGGTTCTCCGAGCAATGTCATAGATTTCTCCTCTGTGATGCGGCCAGATGATGCTGGCACTACTGACCTGAGGGGTCTTTTGAACTGGTGTTATGATGATCGGTGGGGGGCCAATACCGTAGAACCCGCTGGGACTCTGAATATTTACTCCAACAATAATAACCATATAAAGATACGCGTTACTTTCGATGGTCAATACGCTTCTCTCTATATTAACCCAAACCCGAATGGTACCTCCCAACAAAATTGGGACGGAACAACGACGTCTTATTTGAATACTTTTTATCTTGTGGAACGGGTTCCAGTGATTTTTTCAAATGAATTGATGGTGATGTTGGGCTTGGCCAACAACCGAGGGGATGCCGAGAGACTCCTTCTGAGTGTAGATAATTTTACCATCAGGAGTATAGCGGCAAGTAATGTGGCTGAGATCTCACCTGTTTTCACGAAGGCTGGGTCGACAAATCTTTTGACGGTGGCAATAAAACCATGGTTTAGTACTTCGACGGAAGCAGGGGTAGAAGAGGTGTGGATTCGTCTTCCAGAGGGATATGGGCATACCAATTGGACAGCATTTACCAATAGTCTTGGGGTATTTTGGATGCATACCAATCGGACAGTGTATCGTGTGTTTGGACGTGCCTATGGGGACGCCAATCCTTCCTCTGGAAATGTGTCGATCTCTCTTAAAGAGAACGGTAGGCTTCTCAAGATACGTTTCAATGCCGGTGTTTCGCCAGATGTGTTTCATCCGGATTCTTTTGGTGGGGATTTGAGTACCACGCACCAGTACATGATCGTGGTGATAGTGAGCAATTTTTTTACAAGTGCGGTTGGGGATGTGATGGGAAAAACCTTTGAAGTCTATGTGAACAATGAGAAGTATCCTGATACCACGTGGGGACGTGTGGCAACAACAGGGCCAGCGAAGGCTATGGCAGGTCATGTGGCCCATTGGGGGGGGAATTTTCTTGATGGAAATACTCTCACTTTTCGTACAGCCAATGATCCTGTGGGTGTGGCCTCACTTCGTCCCAACTTTGTCTATGAGGGAGAATCCAAAACCTGGTTTGTGGATATTGCGGCTAAGGATACCAATGAAATGGTGGACAACAATGCAGATATTTCCCATGTTGATATCTTTTTGCCGGTGGGATTCTCTGTGGATTCGTCCTCTCTTCAGAGTTCCGTGTGTTCTTCTCTTTTGTATGATCCCGTGCTTCGTAAAATTTCACTTCTTTATTCGAATGATAATCGCGTACTTGCAGCAGGGAGCGGGAATGATACGGTTAGTTTTTTAAACCTTACTACAACCAATCTTGATATACCATCCCCTGGTACGAATGAACTCTCAAACCGTATTCTTGTGGTGAGTTATTCGGCTCTTCCTGGGACAAAACCGGTGACCAATGGGGTGAGTCTATCCTATCCCACACAATCTTTTTTGGTTCGAAAAAAGCCACCGAAGGCAGAGGCCTACCAGACCCCTCGTCAGGTGAAGAATATTCTTTCTTCTGAAGAATATAGTTTTGTAGTGAAAAATCGGGCTGAGAATCCCGGCAATAATATTCGTCGGCTTTTGATTCGGGTGGATAGGGTGATCACGAATATTACCTCGGTGATACCAGGAAGACCAGCTACGGTTACCGTCAGTAGGAATATCACCAATGGGAATATCACAAACACGAATGGGTATCTCTGGATTCTCGTGGATTATGCGAGTCAAAGTACCAATATTCCCAAGGATTATACTGAAACAATACGTTTTCGTGGCTATGATAACGTCCGATCATTAACAAATGTTGTTATCTGGGCTACAAACATAGCCTATGTGGATAATGGGAATGGAGATGGTTGGACAGAAGCAAAAGAAGAGAGTGCAAATCTCTGGAGTTATTGTTTTTATACTCCACCAGCTGAGGTGAAGGCGTCTCTTCTTCAACCACTGAATGAGGATGGGGTGGCCGATGCTTCGTATAACCATCATCACTATGTTGACGAGAATGAGCCCTTTTTTGTGTGTCTGAATATTCGCAATACAGGAGAGACAGACAATACCGTTTTTCGTGTGAGGGTTATTTTTCCTTATGGGATTACCAATGTGAGGTATCCTTACTCCATGTTAGTAGGATCAAACCAGATAAGCCTGAGCAAGATCAATGGAGGAAGTAATTGGGTGATGGAAATCGCCTATACCAATACCATCGCCCTTTGGTCCGGGAGTAATGATATTGTGAGTTGTTATGTGATGGATGATATAGCTCTTCCTACCAATGCCCCTCTTCGCCTTGAGGCAAGAAATACGACAAACTATGTCCCTGTAGAGAATGATGGGGTCGATAATACTGAATTGCGATTTATTTATCCTCGCCCCAGGGCAAGTGGGGCTGTGATGGTGCCGGGTGGGTTTATTGATGCGGCAACAAACCGGGCTACGATTACTTATATTGTTTCCAATGAGGGATCTTCTGAAAACCTGATGAAACGAGTGTTTCTGATTATTCCTACGAATTATGTGACGAATGTGAGCGATGTCTCTTCTTCTCTGGGGGGAACGTTTGGTGGATTTGAATACCATGCTCCCGGCTATTATCGCATGGTGATAGACTATGGATCACAGTTTTTTGGGGGAAGAAGTGATACCATTTCCTTTACCATGTGGGATAGAGTAGAAACAGAGGCGGAGTTTTTCATCACAGCGTCTGTGTCTAATCAGCGTATGTGGTCAAACACCATTGCTGTGATGCCAGAAGGTACCCAAAAAGTGGCTATTATTCCACCGCCTACGTTGTATGCCTATGCCCTTTTGCCAACGGTAGTTTATCGAAGTTATAACGGGCGAACCAACACCAATGTGATCCGTCTGTGTGTAAGTAACCTAGGATGGGGGAGTAACCGTCTCGAGAGGCTTCGTATTGTGTTACCAGGGGCTCTCTCCAATCAGGTATTTCGTGTGAGCAACGCTTCTTTAGGACTCACTTCTCCAGGTAGTGCTATGAGTTTTTCTGTTCTTGGTGGAACAAATATCGTCGAGGTGAATTATAAGCTTTCGAATACGCATATTCCACCGGGAGGGGTGGATGATTTTTATCTTTTTGTGGCAGTATGGACCAATACCATTATCACAAACTGGTGTGTTGTTCATGCGGCGAATAACTCCACAAACGTAGATGGAACGCCAAAATGGACAAACTACGTTATGGGTTCTTCAATGCTCTCAGGGACGAATGTCATAACTGTGGTAGATCCTGTCCGGTTTTTCGTATTGCCTGGAGAGGTTTCTTCACCAGCAACAAGGGCAATATATTCAAATCGGATTGAGAATGGTCTTGAAAATGGTGGGCGGTTGGTTTCTGCTGTGGAGATAGAGTATCCCTCAGATTTCTTTACCAACCTTGAGGTACTTTCTACAGTGGGGAATGCAACGGTGAGTGGGAGTCGCGTACGTATAGACTATCCCTTTGGGCTTATGCCCAACAATGGTGAATGGGTGGTGTTGAGGGGATACGATACGTGGGTGTCAGGGGATACGAATTTCTCTGTTTTTGTGAGGGTATGGTATACCAACAATGCTTCTTTTACTAACATGGCAGTTGTTCGTCAAGGGTACACGAATCGGGTGGCTTTTGTGCATCCTCTCGCCTCTCTTTGGGCCTATAGTACTCCAAATAAGGTGGGGCAAGATTTTACAACCAATCGGTATGTGTTTGGGTTTACGAATGTGGGGGGAGAAGGGAATGATATTCGCTGGATAAAGATTGAACTGCCTGGATTTATGACCAATGTTTCTGGACTTACCTCTCTTCGGGGAGCTACACTTACTAATACCAATGGGGCGATCTGGGTATACTATTCTTCTCTGCTTCCTGTAGGAGCATATGATGAGGTGGGTTTTTGGGGTTGGGATGCCCTTGGTGAGGGAGAAGAAACCAATATAGTGTGGAAGGTGTATGCGGACAATACCACAGGCTATACGAAACCTGCTTTGGCGGGTATCTACCCTGCTCGAAGCTTGGAGTTGGCTATACTTCAACCGGGGTATAGAGCGTCAGCCTATCTAGAGGTTACCAATGCTATTTCTCTTATGCAGACGAATGCGCTGTGGACTACAGAGACAAATAATGGGCTCCGGTTCTACCTTTACAACAATAGCGAGACAGGAAATCTTATCAGGATGGTAAAAATCACTGTTCCCTCTTCTGGGAGCCTTTTGATAACGAATTCCCTTATGTTTACGAATCTCCGACCTGGGGTAAGTCGTGTCTTCTCGAATGGGGCAATGTGGTTGGATTATCGAGGCAATCCTCTTTCTCCTACAGAGAGTGATGAGATATGGGTGCAACTCCATGATAGGATCTTTTATAGCAATACCAATGTTCTCTGGCAGGTAGAGGCAGCGTACAATACCACCGATGATAAGCTGAAGAGTGTCTCTGCTCAACCAGGAAGAAGCCTTTCTGTTTCGTATATTGCTCCCCCTCCTCTCGTTGTGGTGTCTTTTTCTCCCTCGGTGATATATAGTGAGAGGAAGTATTTTTCTCTTCAGATGGTTCTTTCCAATGCGGGAAAGTCGACAAGTGCCATTGATGAGGTGAGGATAACGTTACCAGAGGAATTTCGAAGTGGCTTTTCTGTGGTACGGGTGTCGAACACATTGGCCACTGCTACTAACTATAGTGACGGGGTGCTGGTATTACGATATGGCATACCACTTGCCGCAGGCCAGAAGGACACACTTATTCTCTGGCTTTCGAATACGGTAATGGTACCATCTCAAAAGAGTTTTCAGGTGAATGTGAGAAGTTTTGTAACCAATGCCGGTGCATTAGGAGAAAGTTATGTAACTATTTCTTCTATGCCGGCCTATGCGGTGTATGTGAATGGCAATGAGAATCAGCAGGATATTGATGCCACCACCCATAGTAACCGTGTAGTGGTACAAGTAGTCAATGATGTATCTGCAGAGATACCGATTTCAAAGATTCGGATCTCCTTACCAGAGTATTTTACCAACCGTTTGGCGACGGCAAGTCGTAAAATAAGTGGGGCTTTCATTAGTGGGTATCCTACCAATATTGTGGTTGATTATCAAAGTGGCAATAGTCTTTTGGGTGTGGGGGAGTATGATATTCTTCAACATGACGTGCTGGATAATTTTGAGGTTGGTTATGTCACCAATACCATACGGGTATGGGTGGTTGATCCTTGGGGAGACCTACCTCTTCCTGTTATGTCTGGACGTACCAATGAGATTAGGTTTGTGATGCCTCTTCCCACGGGAAAGCAATGGTTGAATATTGGTTCTATTTATATAGATACGACCATTTCCAATCTTACGGTATATATTTCCAATACGGCTTCTACGGCCAATACCATCTCGAATGTGGAGATAAGTTTACCTGAGGGGCTTGTGAGTATCCAAAATGTGGCAAGTACCCGTGGGATAGCTTCTTATGATCCGGGGACCCATACCCTTCGAGTGAGGTATGTTTCAGGACTTCTCTCTCATATGATGGATGAGGTCAGTTTTCTTTTCAGTAATACCTATCGAGCTCCTACGAATCTGCGTTTTATGGTGAGGGCTAGTCATCTTTCTGATCATGTCTCGGTGTTGCCCTCTGTGAGTGGAGAGATGTATAGTACGTTACCTGTGAATTATCCACCTGTGGCTGTAGAGGGGTATTTTGTGGGGGATAATGCCCTCTATATTGTAGAGAATAAGGCAATACTTACGTATCGTCTCATGAATAGAACCTTCAAGAGTGAAGTGAGACGAGCCCTGCTGACTTTTGAAACGAATACTCTTGTGGTATTCTCAAACATTGTGATCACCAACACGAGGGCTGGAGTGACGAGGCTTGTAACCAATGCCAACCAATTCCTTTTGGAGTATGCACCTGGCAATGGTATTGGAAGCCAGGAAAACGAGGATATCAAGATACACTTTTTCTATACACTCAGTAATATTGGTGTCATTCCTGTTCGGATGGAGGTAGATATTGTCTCTTTGGGGGCAGGGGGAACAAATGTGAGTGGTTATGAAACCTTTTCTCTTGATGAGAAGAAAAAGAGGGTGGTTATTACCAATTCGATCTGGGGTATTGTGTGTGGGAGTGTGTTCCCTAGCAAAAAACTTGTGTATGTCAAGATGTATGGGATGGATGGCGTGAGTATAGGACTTGATGATGAGGGCAATCCTCTTTCTCAGACAATTCAAATGGACTCAGGGAGTTATAGACTCACCCATGTCCCGCAGGGATCCTATATTCTTGAGTTTACAGCTCCTTATTATCGTATGATACGGACCAATGTGATTGTTCCGGCTAACCAAACGGTCAGACTTCCTGTGATAACTATGCGCAATGCTCCACTTTTAGGTGGTGAGGAGGCGGTGCAGGTAGTGGAGTGTTATGAGGATACGAACACGATGGTGGTGTTCCCTGGTGGATCGGTGGGGAGGGAATTTTCTGTGGATATCACGAGGGTGCCACTCACGGCTGAGCAGAAGCGCAATCTGACAGAGAACAAGACGGTGAAGTCGCCGTCGACGACGGTCAACATGTATGGATATCGGTTTAGTCTCAATACGCGTGATGACAAGCCGATGGATGGGGCGATGGTGAAGAGGGATGCGATTTTGTATCTGGCGTATGATGGGGCGGATATAGCCTCTCGTGGGTGGAATGAGGGGGATCTTGCGATCTACTACTGGGATGACAATGGGCTGAATCCTCGGTGGGTACGTGTAGGTGGGGAGGTAGACACTGGGGGGAAGCGAGTGGTAGCCAAGGTGAGTTATCTTCATAGTGTGTATGGGGTTTTCAGCAAGGCTGGGGAGGACAGGCCTGGGGTGATCACGGC
>JAOADA010000007.1 GCA_026417555.1 Brevinematales bacterium | reverse complement strand
CTTCAAGGAGTTTGTTGATTTTAATTCGTGCTTTCGCTTCTTTTTCGGCCATAGATGTTACTTTTGGAATTTTGCGAGTATGGAGGGACCATTTTTGAGGAGGTCAAAAAATCTTTCTTTTCATAGAGGCTATTTCTAGGCAAAAATGTTTTCTCGTGAACCTCGTTAACGCGAGTGTGAAAACTCCCTCCCATTTTTCCCCCTTTCTCTGGGTTCTCGAAGCACAAAGCCAATTGCTTTTTCCATGTAAGAAATTATAAAGATACATTTCGGTATTGTCAATACTTTTTTATGTGCCCTCTTTACAAAACTGAGCCCCCTGGTCACTGTGTTCTCAAGGGCTTGTCTTTCCATTTTTGAGTTTTCTCAAAGAAACGGAAGATTTTTGTTTTCTTCTCCATTGAGGATGAGAAAGAAGGAGAAAGAAGCCCCTCCCGCCCTCTGGGGTGGTGATGCCTCTGTGAGAACAATTTTCTCCTTTTTGTTCTCACACGATTGCCCTCGTGAGGGTATATGCCATTGCCCTTACCCAGGCAATGGGATCAAGGATGGCCATCACTGGTAGATTTTTTTTCTTTTTGGCTTTATAATACTATCTCTTTGTTGAGGAGGATGGGATGAAAAAAGAGTTTTTTCTATATCTTGGTATTCTTGTGGTAGAGGGGGTGTGCTTTTTTATGGGGATGGGTTTTGTCCTGATGATGTATAGGGTTTTTGGCCCCCTTGTACGCTACATGTGGCTGATTGGTTTTGGGTGGGTGGTGCTTTTCAGTGTTTTTTCTCTTGTCCCTCTTCGGGGATGGCTGGCAAAAATACGGGAATAACAGGAGTGTGTCATGAAAAGATTTCTTCACATAGTGTCCTGGTTTTTTCTTTGTGTGATGATACTTGTCGTTTTCCTTGGGAATTTCTTTTCTCCCTTTTGGCAATCTTTGGCGAAAACCTATCTTGTGAATGTTCTCTCTGGCCAGGAGAGTCTCTTGGAGCCCTCTTTTCATCGTTATGAGATGGTTATCCACCTTAACAAGAGTCAGTTTTTTCGATATGAGCCTGTATCTTTTTCTGTAACCGTTCGAGAGCGAAAGAATTTTTCTCTTGTCTCCAATGCCTTGGTGCGTTTCCGGGCGATAGACAGGGATGGCAATACCCTGAGGGATATCCGAGGAAGTGAAGAGATTTGGGTCTCGTATGATCCTGAAAAAAAGAGTTGGAGCGGGGTGTGGTATCCTGCTACAGAAATACGTACAGAAACGCTTCGGCTTCTTTTCACGGCTCAGTTTGAGAGTCCCATTGAGCCCCTCACCGAGGAGAGAGAGGTTTCGTTTTCTCATGGTCCTACCCTTCGGTCATTGTCACAGGGATTGTCTTTTCTTTTTATTGAGGAGATGGAGAGTCTTGCGAGACGAAGTCTTCTTGCCCTTGATAATGAGGAGAGGGACTGGAATGTTTTGCCTCAGTGGATGGGGTTTCTCAATGTTGATGGGGTGCTTGTGATGGGTGGGGTCACCCGTTTTATGGAGGAATACACTCTCCAAGATCCATGGAATAATCAAAAAATGCAGGAAGCCCTTACTATTGCTCGGTGGGCTTCTGGACAGGGGAGACAGAGTGGTATCTGGATAAAAGCTTTTCGTGGGGATGGAAATCTCTTGAATACGACGGGCTATGAAGCCTCTTGGTATCAGAAGGATAACCAATGGGTCCAGGATGTGAGCACGATTTCTCTGGCGTCGGAAGCCCGTTATCGAGCTCTGGCGTCTCTTGTGAATGGGTTGAACCAACAGGATGCTCTCTCCTATGTTGGGCTTTCTGACTATCTTCTTCCAGATAATTATGGGATGGAGTTGGCTATTCCTTTTGTGGAGTCTTTGGGGGTGAGGCTTCCTCAAGATTGGACAAATCGAAACTGGGAACAAAAATTTGCGTTTGCTCGCAGTTATCTTGAAAGTCAACAGAACTATCAGGCATTTCTTCAGTGGAAGCGGTATTATGTGGTGGGAAAACTTCGAGAGATGCTTCGAGCGGTAAGAAAACCTGTTTTTTATGTTCTTAACTGGGATGAGGTTGAGTCTCAGCAAGATATTCTCGATACTCTGGCTTCCGCAGGGTGTGATTTTTTTGTTATTCAGATCAAGATGTCTTATCGTGACTTTGTAGATTTTGGCAAAAGGCTTTTGGAAAATCCATTTATTAAGCCGTACCTGCGTCGGGTTGTTTGGGTCAATCAGATCCAGTATCAGAATTTTTATCTTTCATCCCAACTTCCTTGGAGTATTGAGGGTTTCGTGGCCATGAATGAAGCCGTACTAAAGAATACGTCTTCGCAACCGGCCCTAGGTCTAGGAGTCAACTTCTATAAGGCTATGTATGGAAATCGTGGGCCTTACAATCCTATTGAATGGTTAATGGGGGCTGGGGAGAGTTTTGCTCGTGTGCGAAGAATCCGGAGCCATATTCCCTTGGACGTGGATATTGTGGTTCCTCGCTTGATAGAGAGCAACAGTTTTCAGATTCGTATGAGGGTTCAGAATCGTTCTCTTCTTCCGCTTGAGAAGCTTTCGGTAGAGCATATTCCTACTCGTATGGTACGAATCAATGGGACTCCAAAGCTAGAATGGAATGCCTTGGCTCCAGGAGAGATAAGTGAGGCCATCATTGGTTTTTCTTTGGACGCAGCTTCTGATAAATTCTTGCGAAATGATGTGATTTTGGCACTTCGTTTTTCCTGGACCTATGGAGGAAAACAGGATTCTTTTATTGTGATGAGAACGGTAACCTTGCCTTTGTCTGAGGCACAAACAAACAAGTAGGGATGTATGAGGCTTTTTGAGATTGTTTCACACGAGAGGATAGCACCGGCTGTTTTTAGGCTCTCGCTGTATGCCCCCCTTATTGCCTCGCATGCTCAAACCGGGCAGTTTGTGGTGATTATTCCTTCTCCAAAGGGGGAGCGTATTCCCTTGACGATTAATCAGGCGGATCCCTCTTCGGGGTTTGTGACGGTGGTGTATCAGGTGGTGGGAAAAACCACACATCTTCTCTCCACCATGAAAGAAAAGGATGTTCTCTTCTCTGTTCTTGGGCCACTTGGGAAGCCATCACACGTCGAAAAAACAGACAAGATGGTGGTATTAGTCTCTGGGGGGCTTGGGGCTGCCATCATTCTTCCCGAGATGTATGCTTTTCGGAAGGTAGGGAGTCCTGTGGTTTCTGTGATAGGGGCGAGGACGGAGAGTTTGCTTCTCTTTCGGGAAGAGTTTGAGAAATATTCTGACACGGTCCTGATTGCCACCAATGACGGGTCCTGTGGGGTGAAAGGGTTTGTGACAGACGCTCTTCGGGATTATCTGGAGAAGGCATCTTCCCAGGTAGCCCTCGTAAAGGCTATAGGGCCAAATCGTATGATGGAAGCGGTGAGTCGTTTGACGTCTTCGTATGGGATTCGGACGTATGTGAGCCTCACTTCGATTATGGTTGATGGGACGGGTATGTGTGGTTCGTGTCGAGTTTCTATCCATGGAGAGATCAAGCATGTGTGTGTGGATGGCCCAGAGTTTCTTGCTGATGGAATTGATTTTGGGGAACTAGAGCATCGCAATACTCGTTTCCAGCGGCTTGAAAAAGAGGCGTTTGCCTCGTGTGCCTGTTATCCCGATGACAAATAATCCATGGGGAGAAACTTGAGGATTCCCTCTACGATACCCTGGTGTTTGGGAAGAGCAAGATGGGGATCATACGCAATAATTCGACGAGTGTCCTCCATGCACATGGCCAAAAAGCGGTGATCACAAAGGTCGGCCACCTTGAGTTCGGGGAGTCCCGATTGTCGGACTCCTAAAATGTCTCCCGGTCCTCTCTGTTTGAAATCTGCCTCTGCAATAGCAAAACCATCATCTGTCTGGCAGAGGATGTTCATTCGTTCAGCCCCTTCTTCTGAGATATCGTCTTCTGTAACCAGAAAGCAGTACCCTTGATATTCTCCCCGTCCAACTCGTCCCCTCAGTTGATGGAGTTGGGAGAGTCCAAATCTGTCGGCAGCCTCAATAACCATCACACTGGCGTTAGGGACATCAATACCCACCTCGATTACCAGGGTGGAAACAAGAACATGGGCTTGATGAGAGCGAAAACGTTCTAAAGCCAAGGTTTTCTCTTCAGGGGACATCCGTCCATGAAGCCATACCACCTCATAGGGAGCAAGCTTGTGTTGAATCTGCTGGTGGTAGTGTTCAAGGCTTTTCAGTTCGAGTTTTTCTGAGGCCTCTATCACGGGATAGACAAAAAATGCCTGACGGCCCTTTTCTATCTCTTTGCGAACAAAATCAAGCATTTTGCTATACTCTTTTGCCCTGATCCAATAGGTCTTGGTGGGGAGTCTATTTTTTGGCTTTTCTCGTAGGATCGAGATATCCAGATCGCCATAAAGGGTGAGAGAGAGGGTTCTTGGGATGGGGGTGGCTGTCATAACGAGAAGGTCAGGATGGTTGCCTTTTTTGGAGAGCGCAAGCCGTTGTTCCACACCAAATTTGTGTTGTTCATCATACACTACCAGAGCGAGATCTGCAAAACGTACATCTGGCTGGAGAAGGGAGTGGGTGCCAACGATGAGAGAAAGGGCATTGGTTTGGAGCCTTTCCACTATCTCTTTCCTTTCTTTGGCCGGAGTACTCGAGGTGAGAAGAGCCACGGAAATCTTATCTTGGACAATTGCTGCAAGGGTATGATAGTGTTGAGAGGCAAGAGACTCTGTGGGAACAAGAAGTGCTGCCTGGTGGTGGTTAGTGGCGGCCACAAGCATGGCAAAGAAAGCCACAACGGTTTTGCCTGAACCAACATCCCCTTGGAGAAGCCGATGCATAGGCTGAGAGGAGAGGAGGTCTTGTTCTATTTCTCCCATCACTTTTTTCTGATCCGTTGTGAGGCTAAACGGGAGATGCTCCATAAAAGACCATGCTGTGTGGGTATCGGAGTAACGGGTATGTTTGGTATAAGAAGCCAGGGCACGTCGTCGAAGTTGAACTGCTATCTGTATAGCAAAAATCTCCTCGTACGCGATACGGAGACGGGCTTTTCGAAGCAGAGAAAAATCTGTGGGAAAATGCACCTCTTGATAAGCCTCTCTTTTGGAGAGAAGTTTATGGCCAGTGATGGCATAGAGGGGGATCTCATCCTCTATCTGGGGAAGATAATGGTCAAGACACTTCTGTACGATACTTTGAAACTCCTTGAGATGCAGTTCAGAAGGCAAACGATACACAGGGATAATCTTGCCAAAAGACTTTGGGGAAACTCCTTGCTGGTACGGTTCAAATTCGAAGGTAGAGGTCTGAATCTCGTTGTATTTCATCACAAACTGGGCGTAAAGCCAGTATTTTTCTCCGATGCGAAGATGTTTGGTGAGATAGGGTCTATGAAAACCTAACAGAGAGGCACGCATCTTGTCATCCTGGACAATAATTTTGGGATGACGCCGATTTTGAAAAAAAATAGATTCATGAGCAACCACCTGCACAAGAGTGGTCACAGGTTTTTGGGAAATCAAACTTGTTTCAATAGACGAAATCTGCATTCTATCTTCATAACGAAAAGGAAAATAGGTGAGTATCTCATAGATGGAAGTCAGCCCCATCTTTTCAAGGATTTTTTTCTGACGCGTGGTGAGGAAAGAAAGATGCTCCATCGAAACGAAGCGAAGATCACCAAGATACATTTATTTGCCCTGAGACATTCGATAACTCATCTCGTTTTTGTAGAGTTTGTCGTAATAGTATCCTCGTTTGCTGAGTTCTTCTTTGAGTTTGTCTGGGAATGGAACATACCGCCAGAAGATGAAGCGAACATCATTATCAGCAAGTTTCTGAATCCCTTCACACTCCTTTGTCATCCAGAGGATATAGTCATTGATAAAATTGAGTTTGATATCTCCCTTGATCTTGTTGGAAGAGATATATTCATAGTATTTTCCAGAAAGCCCCTCATCCATCCAATGGTAGCCAGCAAGTTCTTTGGCTACTTGCCAGCGAAAATCTCCCATTGCCATGACAATGGAGAACATAGGGTTTTTGGCAAAAATAGGGATGGCCACACGTCCCTTGCTTGTTGCCTTGTTGTAACGGTCATAAGGTTCCCAACACATCCCATAGGTGCCGTAGCCTGGGACAAGGATCACGTAGGGAGGGACACGATTGGTATGTTGGCGAAATGTTCGCTGAAAGATGGTGAAGTCCAACTCCTCCACTTGCCGTAATCTTTCCAGGACACGCACCTTGAAATTGAAATCCCTTGTTTCTCTTGGGAGGAAGGAGCTTGAAAGCACAGGAAAATGGTTTCCTTGTCTTCCTACGGTCATCTTGATCATCTGGCGGATGGCGTTGAGCTCATTTTCAGCAGTGTGCTTGTCCACGGAATAGGTAACTTTTTCTGTAGCTTCCATGTTGAGCTCTTGTTGCACTTTCTCAAACTCCTCATAGTGTTTGTCGTAGGAATTCTTGGTTACGGTGAGTTCTTTGTCCACTTTTTTGAGGTCCCTTACCAGATCAAGGAGTTCATCAAGATTTTTTTGTTGGGATTCCGTATAGGTATCCGGGAGGTTGAGAAGAGGTTCTGTGGTGTGTTGGGTGATCTGAGCCACAAGGGTTTGAAGATTTTCTTCCAAGATCCTTCGTCGTTCCAAGGCAGTCATGTACACGTTGCGTTCTGCATCAAGAGCCCCACTCATTCTTTCGTACTTTGCGCGGAGGGCATCGTCTTTTTTTTCTGTGAGAGTTTTTGGCCTTTCATCTGTCATACTTGGTTTGATGTTTCCAGAGAGTATTTCAATAAGCCATTCGTCAACATAAAAAACAGAGCGATCAGGATCATGTTCTTCAAAGGGTTGGGACAAAAGCATCTTTTGGTCCTCAGGTTGGAGATACCGAAGGTCAAGGATACCATAACGAATAAAAAGACGCTTCTCTCGAGGCATGTTTGGGCTCATTTTTTGGCCAATAGCATAGTAGAGGTTCCATACAGCGTTGGCAAAACGGTCTCGAAAGACAGCCTTGCGTTCTTTGTCTGTTTCTTTCTCATATTGGTTTTTTAAAGAGAGAAGGTTTTCCACAATATCTGTTTCTTCTCCACTCAAAACCTTTTTCAGGAAACTGTCTGGCAAACTCTCAAAAAGTCTACCCATACCCTTCTCCTGTGTTTCTCTTTGCCCGTGATAGTATAGCCCATGTTACGGAAAATGTCAATAATTTTCTTCTCAAATTATGAAGGGGAAAAACATTTCAGGCCATTGCCGTAGTGACAATGGCCTGAAAGAGGTTACGTGTGGAGCCGATGGGATTCGAACCCACGACCTTTTGAATGCCATTCAAACGCGCTCCCAACTGCGCCACGGCCCCAAATGAGAGTATATTATAGCATATTTTCTACCCTTTTGCAAGTTTTAAAAACGGAGTCTGTAGGCATGAAGAGAGACCTTGTTCTCATTGAGGGTGAGAATCATTTCTTTGAGAGCGACGGTCATACGGTTCTGATATGTGGTGTATACACGGCTGATGACGATGTACACGGGGGTTTTGGGGGCAAGATTCCATTTGTTTTCAGGGGGGGCGAGAAGTTTTTGGATGGCAAGGATCTCTCGTGTGGTATCTGTGGCAAGGACTTTATGGTTCTGGGCTGCGGTGAGAATGATGTCCCACATGGCTTTTTCCTCGGGGGTTATCCAGAGGTCATTGGCGTAGTTCCATTGGGGTATTTTTCTCTCAGGGTCAAGGATCACCTCTTTGGTCGTATTACTCAGCATGGCGATCCGTGTGCCATTCCAGGGGAGAGACAGCATCATCCCGTCGCTTTTGGCAGGGATATCGATTTCCGTGAAATTTCTATAGACGTAAGGATACTTGGCAGAAAGGTCGGGGGTGAAGGAAGGAGAGGGGAGGAGTTTTTCTATAGCCCATTGGATAACAGTATTTTCCCTGTCGTTAGTTCCCTCGAACAGGGGAGAGAAGTCCCAGGTTTGCTGAGAGGGATTTTGAAGAAGCTTTCGTACAGCTTCATGGAAACGCTTCTCTGGGACAGTAAAAAAACCAAATTGGAGAAGGGCATAGTTTTTTTCCATGGCGTTGACATCAATAACCATCTTCTCTGGGGAAGGAAAACCTTTTTTCAGAACAGTTTGGTAGTACGCCTCGGAAGGCACATGAAGGCGTACCCCCTCATCCGTTTGGAGGCCTCCATCGTCTGCAAGCAAGCGCTTGTAATAATCACTGAGGGCGTACCTCCATCCGGCGTGGGTGAGGGAAGAAAAGAAAAGAGAAACGATAGCGCTTTTGAAAGCCTCGGGGGTGGTGTTTCCTATGATAGCCACCATCTGGTTGCTTGTGACGCTTACCATTCCCTGCCAGGCAGGAAGGGTGATAAAATCGATCGTATTTGCCTGAAGGGGGATCAGGAGTCCCTCGAGACTTTTTATCATGGTAAAAAGGGTCAAAAGTTCTGTTTGGAGTTTCATATGGGAGAAGACGGTAATTTTTCTTTGGTTGTAGGAATCATCAAATACACTGTACCGACCAAAAATGAGGCGGGGCTTTGTGGCAGGATCGAGAACATAGCCATCGTTCATTCGTCTTTCATAAGGGAAAATCAAGAAGCGGTATCCTTGGGGGGAGATAGTGTTGACGGTGATTCGGCCTTTTTCAGAACAACTGGGAAGCCATTCCTCAAGAAAAAACTCCTCGGAGGCTGTCGGGATGCTATAGGAGATCTGGATGATCTTGCCTATGTCCTGAATTTTTGAAAAGGTGAGGACATTGCCGTTCTGATACACAGGGATGGGTTGTTGATTGGTGCCCACAATGACCTGGAGTCGTGCCCTTTGAGGGAGGGTAATGGTGACACTGTCTCCCTCTATACGGTACTGGAGACTCACTTTCAATTCCCTATTGGGGGCTGAGATTTCGGCTTTGGCTTCGTACGAAAACAGAAAAACTGGTAGGAAGAAAAGGAGACAAATGTGGATATTTTTCATCGTGCTCCTCCTTTGGGGATACAAGGATCTTTATCAGAATATCGGTAAAAAAAGAAAAAGATAAAGAAAAAGAAAGGCGATGGTTTTGTGTCTGGTTTTTTCTCACGATTTCTGTATGTCTTGAGCCTTTCATGAGAAGAGATTTCAGAAGATAGAGTTGGTATTCTTTTTCCTTGAGAGCCCCGGGCAAGATTTTCCCATACCCTTTTTCTCACTTTTGAGAAGAATCTTCGAAAAAGACAAAGATCTTTCCTTTGTTCGTATACCCATGCCGTGGGTCAATATAACGGAAAAGGTAGATTCGACACTTTGTTTCCCTACTCCAGATTTTCTAAGAGATTTTCTTGCAAAATTCTCAAAAAGAGGGTATACTATAATATACCTATATTTGGATATATTGATATAATGGTAAAAGTGAAATGGTTCAAGGCACTCTCTGATGAAACCCGGCTTCGTATTGTTGCGTTACTCAGTCTCCACGAGTGGAGTGTGAATGACATGGTGCATATTCTCCAGATGGGACAATCGAGAGTTTCCCGACATCTCGGGATTCTCTATGAGGCGGGGTTGGTGGCTGTACGTCGGGAGGGATTGTGGGCGTATTATCGCTTATCCGAGATCTGGCAAACCCAGAGGTGGCTTTCTCTTCTTGTGGAAGAAATGGGGTCGACGGGGTATGAGCAGGATATCAAACGAGCACGAGATTGGGAAGAGAAAAAGAAACGATCCACACGGGAGTTTTTTGATGATATTGCCTCTCGTTGGAAGACTCTTCGGCATGAACTTCTGGGAGAGATGGATCCGATGGAATCTCTCTTAGAAGGGGTGAAAGGGATTCGACGGTGTGCAGATTTGGGCTGTGGAAGTGGTGAGGGCTTGTCTTTCTTGCTTTCGTTGTCGGAAAAGGTGATTGGAGTGGATCACTCCACGGAGATGCTTTCTCTTGCCAGACAGCGGTTCATTGATGAACCACGGGTGGAATTTCGAGAAGGAGATATTGAGGATCTTCCCCTGAAAGATGGAGAGATAGATCTTGTCACTCTTAACCTGACGCTTCACCATCTTCCTAATCTCAGGGCATGGGCAAGGGAGATGTCTCGGGTACTCAAACAAGGAGGATATGTGGCTATTGTGGATTTTCTTCCCCATCAGGAGGAAAGGCTTCGGGAAATATACCATGATCATTGGATGGGGCTTGATCCCAAAGAAATAGGATCGCTTCTTGCTTCCTGTGGTTTTTCCTTGGTGAAAGAAAAACACCATTCCCTCGGAGGGACGGGGCTTCAATTGTTTTCTTTATTGATGAAAAAGGGATAAGGAGGATGCGATGTTTATTTCTCTTGAGCTTGTACCACGAGAGAGATCTACCTTTGTTACAGAGGTGACCTGGGCAAAGGAACATACCCCAGCAATTACCCATCTCAATATTCCCGATCTTACTCGGCTTGAGACACGGAGTTGGGAAGCCTTGACCTGGGTAGAGGGATGTTATCCTGTGATTGTCCATATACGGGCCTGTGATGTTCAGGAGGAAGACCTTGAGTCATTTTATCATACCCTAAAAAAGCATGGGGTTTCCCATGTTCTTGTGGTGAAAGGAGATGAGGACGAGAATCAGAAAAGAGGCATGACATCCCTTGAGATGCTTGCGGGACTTCGTCGTCTGGATCCCACTCTTTGCTTGTATGCCGCCCTTGATCCGTATCGGCAGGGAATAATCGAGGAAATGGCATATGTAGAACAAAAGCTCAAGGCTGGAGCCACGGCCTTTTTGACCCAACCCTTTTTTGAGAAGGACATCTTTCAAGAATATGTACGTGCTTGTCGAGGGTTATCGGTGTGGTGGGGCGTGAGTCCTATTCTTTCCCAAAAGAGCCTTGTGTATTGGCGAGAAAAGAATCGGGTTCCTCTTTCGGAGTCGTATGATCTCTCTTTGGAAGGAAACATCCGATGGGCGCGCTTTGTCATGGAGCGTGTAGCAGGGGAGACAGAGTATGCCCTCTATCTCATGCCCATTCGGGTAGATATTACAAGCTATCTTCCCCCTATTTTTGAAACCTTATCCTAAAAGGAGGATATGTATGGAATACAAGGTAAAGGATATTGGTCTTGCAGAGTGGGGCCGGATGGAGATTGAAGTGGCAGAACAAGAGATGCCAGGGCTCATGGCTATTCGGGAGAAGTATGCGTCTTCTCAGCCTTTGAAGGGAGTGAGAATTACCGGGTCGCTTCATATGACCATACAAACGGCAGTTCTCATTGAGACTCTTGCCAAACTTGGGGCTGAGGTTCGTTGGGCAAGTTGCAATATCTTTTCCACCCAAGACCATGCAGCAGCGGCTATAGCCAAGGCGGGTATTCCTGTCTTTGCCTGGAAGGGAGAAACACTTGAGGAATATTGGTGGTGTACTCTTCAAGCCATTTCTTTCCCTGGTGGGAAGGGTCCCAACCAAGTGGTGGATGATGGGGGAGATGCTACCCTGCTCATTCATAAGGGCTACTATGCGGAAAAGGATCCCAAACTCCTTGACAAAAAACCAGAAAACAAAGAAGAGGCCATTATTCTGAGTCTTTTGAAAGAGGTCCAGAAAGAACGCCCTGGTTTTTGGCATGAGGTGGTGAAGGATTGGCATGGGATATCCGAAGAAACAACAACAGGGGTCCACCGACTCTATCAGATGCAATCCAAGGGAGAACTTCTTGTCCCGGCTATCAATGTGAATGATTCTGTGACCAAATCCAAGTTTGACAACCTCTATGGATGTCGAGAGTCTCTCATTGATGGTATCAAACGGGCTACGGATGTGATGATTGCTGGCAAAGTGGCGGTGGTGTGTGGTTATGGGGATGTAGGAAAAGGGTGTGCCCAGGCTTTGCGTGGGATGGGCGCTCGTGTGATTGTGACAGAGATTGATCCTATCAATGCCCTTCAGGCAGCCATGGAAGGATACCAAGTGGCCACGGTGGAGGATACTCTGGGTATAGGGGATATCTATATCACTGCCACAGGGAACTGTGACGTGATTCGGATTGAACATATGGAGAAGATGAAATCGGAAGCTATTGTGTGCAATATTGGGCATTTTGACGATGAGATTCAGGTGGAGGCCCTTAACAACTATCCTGGCATCAAACGAATCACCATCAAACCCCAATATGATAAATATATCTTTCCTGATGGCCATGTGATTTATCTTCTCGCAGAGGGTCGTCTGGTGAACTTGGGATGTGCCACTGGACACCCCTCCTTTGTGATGTCTAACTCGTTTTCAAATCAGACGCTTGCCCAGATAGATCTTGCGAAAAATTGGGCCACATATGAGAAAAAGGTCTATCGACTCCCAAAACATCTTGATGAAGAGGTGGCTCGTCTTCACCTCGAAAAGATTGGGGCAAAACTTACGCGCTTGACACCGAAACAAGCAGCCTATATTGGTGTTTCTGTTGAGGGTCCCTACAAACCAGATCATTATCGTTATTGATGAGTAGGGATCTGGTGGGGCATACCCAGCAAGAGAGAAAAGATATCCCCTGTCAGAGAGTCTACTCTCTGACAGGCCTCTTTTTTGCTTTTTCCTTTCTTTTGCTGTATATTGTGTAGAAAGAATGGGAGTAGGTATGCAAGGTTTTTCTCTTTGGACGGTGGTATGGGGGGGAGTATTTGCGCTTGGGGTGTTTTTCTCAATTGTTTTGCATGAAATAGGGCATGGGCTTGTTGCCCTGTGGTGGGGGGACGATACCGCCAAACAGCAAGGCCGTCTCTCCTTTTCTCCCCTTGCGCATGTGGACCCTGTGGGGACAATTCTTGTGCCGGTACTTATGTACCTTACTACCCAGAGTGTATTTGGATGGGCAAAACCTGTCCCCATCAATCCTATGAAGTTTCGTCACTGGCGATGGGGAAATTTCACGGTTTCCCTTGCTGGTGTGACGATGAATGTGTTGCTGGCCATTCTCTTGGTGGGTATTTCGTTTTTTGTACCGCATGAGATTCTTTTTCGTCTTATTGTGGCCAATCTTTTTTTGGCCTTTTTTAACCTCCTTCCTCTCCCTCCTTTGGACGGTTTCCGCGTGGTGATGAGTATGCTGCCAGCCTCCTGGCAGAAAAAGATGGAACCCTATCTTTTTCCTTTGGGGATTATTCTGATCATGGTATTTGTGAACTCTCCTTTTTTCTCGTTTCTTGTGGAGTACGTTTTAGGGGGAGTATTACGAGCCGTTGATCTTCTTTATAGGCTAAAAGCGTGAGGAGAAGCCAATGAAACGTGTAGTGAAAATATGTCTTGTTGTTCTGGCAAGTGTAGGGTATGCGCAAGGCCTTTCGGGATCACTTTTCTCAAGTCAGATTGAGGCCCAATATGCCTATGGAGTATCGTTGGCTTATGAGGGAAAGCGGGAAGAGGCCCTTCTTGTTTTGGGACAACTTGCTGAGAATGGGTATCATAATCCCTATAGTTTTCAGATGATCCTTTCGATTTCGTCGTCTCTCTTGCAGCAGAAAAATTTTGCCCTTATGCCGGCAGAGAAGCTTTTTTCTCTTGTGGATTATCTGGCTGATCTGGCATACACCAACTATGCGACAAACCGTGAGGTCTTGTATGGATATTTGGACGTGAAAAAAGCCCTTGGTCAATGGGGAGATTTTGAGAATGGGCTTTCTCAACTTTTGGCAATTGATCCAGAGAATGTTCTCGGCAATTTTTATCGAGGGTTTTTGTTATACAATCAGCAAAGGTTTGAACAGGCAAAAAAGTTTTTGTGGAAAGTGATTACGAATGGGCAGGAGGATGAAAACGCTCGTCAGCCGGTGTATCAGAGTTACTTTCTTTTGGGGTTGATAGAACTTCGAAGGGAAAACTATCGAGAAGGGGTTGCCCTTCTTGAAAAGGCAAAAAGCCTTTTTGATCAGGATTATAACCTTGATCGTTATCTTGCCTTTGGATATCAGCAACTCCTTGAGGTCAAAAAGGCGTACGATCTTGTGAAAAATATTCCGGAGATTCTGTATAGTGCGGATGTGGCTTTGATCCGAATCCAAACCTCGTTTTTTCTTGGTTTGAAGGATTGGGAACGGCTTGCTTCGGCGTATGAGAAGGATGCGCCTTTGGCTAGGGCATACCGTCTCTATGCCCAGAAAAAATACCGAGAGGCTATTTCTCTTGTGAATGATTTGATGAAAGAATATGAAGTGGAGCCTGTTCGGGTGTTCTATGCCAACTATCTTCGGCTTAAAGCCGCCGAGGCTCTTCAAGATAGAAAAATCCGTCGAGAGATGCTTTTTCTTCTCGGATACTATGCTCATCAAGTGGGGAAACTTGATCTTTCTCTCCAATACATTTCTCCTCTCGAGGAGGAAAAGGATCTTCGTCTAGAGGCAATCCTCACCCTTGGTTCTCTTTATGAGGAAGCTGGTAAGTATTCAGAAGCCATCAAACGCTATGAACAGTACCTTAAGGAAGCCCCTCAAGATGTTCTCCAAGAGAAGGGGTTTGATCTGTATCTTGCGCTTGCGTTTCTCTACACCAAGACATCCAACGCTTATCGGGCCAACCTCTCATATGCCCAGGCAGAAAAATTGGCCAAAACCCCGGAGCAATACTACCGTTTTTGGTACTATAGTGGGCTGATTTCTCAGCAGAAGAATCTCCATCTTCAAGCTATTGACGCTTTCCAAAAGGCGAAAGGCTATTCAAATACAGCAGAGGTGAACTATTCTCTTGCGAATTCTTTGTTTCTCTTGCAAAGGCTTGAAGATGCCACCAAGGCATTGGAGACCTCGCTTGCGCTTGAACCCTCTGCCTCAAGTTATAACCTTCTTGCCTATATCTATGCCCTCACACGCACGTCGTTGGATACAGCCCTTGTGTATATTCGCAAGGCTTTAGATGAGGACCCGGAAAATATAGCCTACCAAGACACGTTGGGATGGATCTATTATCAGCAAGGAGAATATGAGAAGGCTCTTGAGGTATTCGCTTGGATTCTCTTGAAACTTGATGGGGTGGGAGATATGGAGGGGCTTGATGAGGTGTATTATCACATTGGAATGGTATATGAGGCACTCAACCGACCAGGCGATGCCCGTCTCATGTGGGAAAAGGGACTCTCTATTAATCCTAAGAATGGTTATATCCGGGAGAGACTGTTTTCACGATGAAAAAGGGGTGTCTCTTTAACCTTGCTGCTATTCGAGGGAGTCTTGTGGAGGTATATACCCATTTTCACGAGATCAATGCAAAACTCGAAACCAAACGGGAACCCATGACCCTCGAAATCGTCGAGCATATCCTTCTTGCCTATGAGTATCTCAATGTTCTCTTGAGTCAAGACATCGATCTCTTCAATCCTGCAGGTGTCTATGCTATGCTGGAACTCAATCATATAGTTCTCTGTGGAAAAGATCCTGCCAAGAGGTTTGAATTTCATCAGCACATCCTGAGTACTCGGGAACGTTTTCAGAAGAGAATTGGGCGTATCCTCAAATGGTACAAGGAAAAAGGCAAAAAACTCTCTCCTCTTCGAAAGGCTGCACAATTCTACACCCTTGCCCTGAGTCAACCACAACTCTTCATTGAGGGCAATCATCGTACGGGCAATATTGTTCTGAATTATCTTTTGATAGGGGATGGTTTTCCTCCTTTTATTTTGACGGTGGAGAATGCGGTTGCCTACTTTAATCCTTCTAGTCGTATCAAGTACAGTGATAAGGACAAATGGATTGACCAGATTACCCAGATAGGGACTTCTGAAGAGAATATTTATGCCCTTCTTGAGAAATATGGGGATTCTCGCTATCTTATTTCAAAATACTGTGAGGAGACATCATGAAAATTTTTGTTTTTGTTCTTTTTTTCTTGGTTGGGGGTGGGTATGCTGCGAATCTTTCCTATGATCGGTGGACCAATCTTGCTTGGCAGGCAAGTGGTACTACCAATACGAGTGAGACACTGAGGGAGTATCTTCAGTTTTATCATCTGGGATGGGAAAATGTCACCCTTCGGAGTTATGATGTGGTGTGGCAACGCACAAATACCGTGTTTGTTTTGGTTATGAGGCCTTCTTTGTTACGGGGTGTGATTGTTTTTGTGCATGGATATCTTGATCATCTGGGAAACTATGGGGCTTTTTATGAGTTTTTTCTTGAAAAAGGTTACGCTGTTGTTGCCATGGATCTTCCTGGACATGGGCTTTCGAGTGGGCTAAGGACGGGAATTGAGGATTTTTCTGACTATGCGACAGCTTTGGAGAGTGTGCTTCAGAAAGTGCCAGATATTCCCAGACGTTTTGTGGCCATGGGATTTAGTACAGGCTGTTCCGTCTGGATTGAGTATCTTCATACCCATCGGCAGGAAAATCGAATAGAGAAATTGATATGTGTTTCTCCTTTGATCCGTTTGGTAAACTGGAATATGGCCCTGATGGGATATAATATTTTGGGGGGGATTATCACAGAGATCCCTCGAGCCCAGAATTCCACAACATCGGACAAGGCATTTTTGGAGTTTATTTACAATAAGGATCCTCTTCAGGAGAAGAAAATACATCTCTCCTGGTTTCGGGCAGCAAGAAACTGGCATGAACGTGTGATCCAATATCCCTCTTTTGGAAATCTCCCAGTTCTGATGGTACAGGGGAGAGAAGATAGTGTGGTGGATTGGAAATACAATCTTCCTGTGCTTGAGCGGCTTTTCCCTCGTTTGAGTCTCAACCTCTATGTGGGTAATCATCACCTCTTGATGGAAACAAATCGGCAAGAGGTATATCGTGATATACTTTTCTTCTTGGAGGCCTTATGACGTGGCAGGAGTTTGTCGAAAAAGCGCGAAATGGTGTAGCGTATAGTGATGGCTCTATGGGGGTGTTCCTTCAGCAGTATGGGTTACGGGGGGAGGATTGCCCCGAAATGTGGAATATCACTCGTCCTGACATTGTTCAGAGTGTTCATCAGGCATACATCGATGCGGGAAGTGATCTTGTGATTACCAATACCTTGGGGGGAAATAGAATCAAACTCGAAAGTTATGGACTTGCCCATCGTTTAGAGGAGCTCAATGCCGCTGGGGTACGTAACGCCAGGCACGTGGCAAAAGGGAAAGCCCTCGTAGCAGCAGATATTGGTCCCACAGGACATTTTGTGAGACCTCTTGGGGATATCTCGTTTGATGAAATGGTGGACATCTACAAGGAGCAGATTCTTGCGCTTGCGAATGCAGGAGCAGATGTGCTGTTTTTTGAAACCCATATTGATATTTTAGAGCTCAAAGCGGGTATTCTTGCCGCGCGTGAGGTGTGTGATCTTCCTATTATTGCTAGCGTTACCTTTGAATCGGATGGACGTATGGTTACAGGAACCAGTCCGGAGGCGGCCTTTACGACGCTGGAGGCTCTGGGGGTGGATATCATGGGGATGAACTGTGGGACAGGCCCTCGGGAGATGTTAGCCATCATGGAACGGGTAGGGCATCTTTTTGAAACCCCTCTCATTGTGCAAGCCAATGCCGGGCTTCCCCATCTTGTGGATGGCAAAACCCATTACAGTGAAACCCCAGAGACATACGTAGAGACAGCCCTTCGTATGCTGGAGCATGGGGCATGTGTGATAGGGGGCTGTTGTGGGACCACGCCGGAGCATATTCGACTTCTTATCGAGAGAAGTGAAAGAGAAAAACCTTATCGTAAATACCATAGGCGACCTATTGATTTTCTCAAACTCTCTAGCCGTTTTGAGTTTCATCGTTTGGGGCAAGCACTTCCGTTTACCGTGATAGGGGAACGCATCAATCCCACAGCAAGAAAATCACTTGTGGAGGATATTCTCAAAGGGGGATATGCTCTTGTGAGGGAGGAAGCCCTCAAGCAACAGCACTCTGGAGCCCATGTTCTTGATGTGAATATGGGTATTCCTCAGGCCGATGAGCCAAAACTCATGGAAGAGGCTATTCACCTTCTCTCTACAGTGGTACGTATTCCGCTCGCGATAGACACCTCTTCTCCTCAAGCAGCGATACGAGGAATGCGAGTGTATCCTGGAAAACCCCTCCTTAACTCAGTGACAGCAGAACCTGAGAGACTTGCCCTTCTTCCTGAGATCAAGCGCTATGGGGCGGCGTTTGTTGCCCTTCCTATCGATGAACAAGGGATACCAGAAACCGCTGAGAAGCGTGTCTCTCTTATGAAACGTATTCTTGAAGCCTGTGAAAAATGGGGCATAGACAAAAAGAATATCCTTGCTGATCCACTGGTTATGACTGTTTCCTCGGATCAACGTTCAGCTCGAGAGACACTTCGTACACTTCGTATGTTTCGAGATGAGCTTGGGCTTTTAACAACGATGGGGCTGTCAAATGTCTCTTTTGGATTACCAGCACGCCCATTTGTGAACCAAGCTTTTCTCACCATGGCGATAGAGGCGGGACTTACCTCGGCGATTGTCAATCCTCTTGATGAGCATCAGATGGGACTGATCAAGGCGTCTGATGTGCTTCTTGGGAGAGATCCCTCAGCCATGGAATATATCCGTCTCTACTCGGGACAGAAGCAGGGATCATCCTCTGTAGCAAGAGAAATGTCTCTTGAAGAGAGGATTCGAGAGGCGGTGATCAAGGGGCATAAGGATCGTATTGAAGGGTTGTTGGAGGAGGCTTTAGGGCGATCTCTTTCACCGAGGGAGATTCTTGATAGCCTTCTTATTCCGGCTATTACCGAGGTTGGGCATTTGTATGAAACTCGGCAATATTTTCTCCCACAACTTCTTCTGTCGGCAGAAACCATGCAGAAGGCTTTTGCCAGACTAGAACCACTCCTTCGCTCAGAAGGGGAAACAACCCAGGGAAAACTGGTTTTTGCGACAGTTCAAGGGGATGTCCATGATATTGGAAAAAATATTGTTATCCTCATGCTCCGTAACCAAGGATTTGAGGTTATTGATCTGGGGAAGGATGTCCCTGCGGAGAGGATTTATGAAGTGGCCAGGGAAAAACAGGCAGATATTATTGGTCTTTCCGCCCTTATGACTACCACTATGCCCCGCATGGCAGAATTTATGGAACTTCTCAAGCAAAAGAACATGTCTATTCCTGTTATGGTGGGTGGAGCGGCGGTAACTCGTCAGTTTGCCGCAAGCATTGGGGCATATTATGCAATTGATGCTGTCGATGCTGTTCGGGTGGCTTACGACATTATGGGGAAAAAGTGATTTTTCCTTCGTATCCCCTCTCTTGCGGGAAGGACTGAAAATATTGCGGTTTTTTTAAAAAGGTGTTATAATGGGAAAAGAAAAAGGAGAAAACATATGGGATACTTTTTGAGGGGTATACCAATTTCACGTGGGATTGCGGTTGGAAGAGCTATCCTACGGCATGACCTGATGAAAAATATCCGATATACCCGTATTGAGGCTGAAAAAGTGATGGAAGAGGTAGAGGCCTACCAAAGAGCGCTTGAGGCTATTCGTGAGGAGACGCTTCATATGCGTCAACAGGCCCAACAACGCCTCTCCAACAAGAATACGAGTGTTCTTGATTTTCACTACAATCTCATCCAAGAAGACTTTTTTCAAAAGGATGTGGTGAAGCGTATCCAGACAGACTATTACAATGCCCTTTCTGCTCTTCACTACGAACTTTCTCAGCTCAAAAAGCGTTTTGAAGAACTTGAGAGTGGCTATTTTCAAGCGCGTTTTCTCGATATCAAAGAACTTGCCAATCGTATTGCTCATAATCTCCAAGGGGGGGTTCTTGAACATCCCTCAAAGGAGAACCCTGCCATCATTGTTGCAGAGGAAATTTCTTCAGCTGAAGTCCTTCACCTTGAACAGGGGGCTGTCTTGGGGATTGCCACGGAAACGGGAAGTACGACCTCACATGCCGCCATTATTGCTGAATCTCTAGAGATTCCGGCAGTTTTTGGGATTAAGGATCTGTTTAATTTCATTAAGAAAGATGACATCATTATTGTGGATGGATACAAAGGCGTGGTGATTATCAATCCTGATGAAGCCACTATCTCGTCGTACTATGAGCTTCAGAAAAACTACAAGGCTCAGGAAGAGGCCAACTTCAACCTCATTAATCTTCCCTCTCGTACTACCGATGATGTGGGCATTTCTCTCATGGCCAATGTCTCCAACTCTATGGAGCTCAATATTGCGCTGCGCCATGGGGCTGAAGGGATAGGGCTTCTTCGGAGTGAGATGATCTTCATCCAAAACCAAAGAATGATGAACGAAAACGAACAGTTTGATCTCTATCGAGAGTTTCTTATTCTTTTTTCTGGCAAACCGGTAACTATTCGTACGTTGGATCTTGGGGGAGACAAGTTTCTTGCCAACCCTGTTCAGGAAGCCAACCCCTTCCTTGGGTGGCGGTCTATCCGCATTTTTCTGAGAGAAAAAGAGCTCTTCAAGCAACAACTCCGGGCTATTATGCGTTCTAGCGTTTTCAATGACAATGTGAGGATTCTCATTCCCATGATTTCGAGTCTCAGCGAAGTGAGGCAAGTGAAAGAAATTATCCAGGAATGTGTCTCCGATCTCAAGCGAGAGGGAAGGCCGTTTAACTACCGTATCCCCTTAGGGATTATGGTAGAGATTCCCTCTGCGGCCATGATGGCTTCTACCCTTATCAAAGAGGTGGATTTCTTTAGTATTGGTACCAATGATCTTGTTCAGTATACCTTGGCTACCGATAGGGGAAATCCAAATGTGAGTGAATACTACCAACCTCTCAATCCTGGAGTTCTTGCCTTGATTCGTCTCACTATTCGTGCGGCAACAGCCAACAAGAAACCTGTTTCTGTCTGTGGTGAGATGGCACGAGATCCTCTTTATGTTCGGTTACTTTTGGGGATGGGTTTACGGATCTTTAGCGTGAATCCTGCCTACCTCCCTCTTGTGAAGTCTATCCTCCTCAAATCTTCAGTGTATCAAACCAAAGAGCTCTGGAATACTGTCAAAAGACTCACGACCCATGAGGAAATTCAGCAGGTTCTTCGAGAGGATTTGAAAAAGCACTGTCCTGAGATCTATGACTCGTACTTTTATGAGGATGAGGTAAGGTAAGCCTCTTCTGTGGTTCTCCAACACCCCTTTCCTGCCTTTTTCGCCTCGTAAAGGGCACGATCAGCGAGTTCGAGGAGAAGAAGAGCCTCTTTGCTATGGTAGCCAAAGGTTGCTAATCCCATGCTATAACTCACATGGAGAGGGGTATCATGGATAAAGAGAGAAGACTCCTTCATCAAAGCAAGAACACGGTCAGCGCAGCGTTTTGCTCCCTCAAGATCTGTTTCAGGGAGTACGATCATGAACTCATCCCCCCCATACCGAATAGCTACATCCTCCTGACGAAGAACATCAAGCATCATCTTGGCTGTGTGCTGGAGTACCATATCACCAGCAAGATGGCCAAACTTGTCGTTGATAGACTTAAAATCATCGATGTCAATAAGGATAACACTAAACATTTCTCCATGTCTATTGGCTCGTTGCGTTTCCTTCTGGAGAAAATCCCGCAAGAAACGGTAGTTATAAAGCCCTGTCAGGGAGTCGATAAAGGTCTGATTTTTGGTATAATTGTAGATACTTCGTTCGATAACCATGGGATCGTGATAGTAGTTTTTACGCTCATAGAAGTAGTCAAGAAAAGCTACTTGTATAGAGACAGGCCTTCCCAACTGTCGCATCAGCTGCTGGTGATAGGTGAGAAAAGCGTTCCATTCTACCGGGATTTCAGAAGGGAGGAGTTGGACCTTTCCGAGAAGATAAAAGATCCGTTGATATACCTCCGCTCTTGTAAAATGAGGGAAATTTTGTTCCATCGCAAGATCAAGAAGTTCTGGGGCGTAGCTGTACTGGGTGAGCAAGTCAAGAAGTTCTTTGTCCATATCCTCTGTCCACATACGGACCTCCTTGTTTTTTACGTTTAGGGCGCGTGTTTTTTGCTGACGTGTTTATTATAGACCTTTTTTGGAAAAAACGCAAGGAGAAGAGAAGGACAGCGTGTCTTTTTTGGAGAGGAATCAAGGAAGAACAATTTTTCTGACAAACACAGTTTTGAGAGGAGATTTTGTAAATGTTTGCTCTTTTTGAGAGTTTGTGGTATACTAATATCCGATTTTTTCAGAGGAGGAAAGACGATGCTTGCCAATATCAATCCTACCAAAACCAGGGCATGGAAACTTCTCAAGAAAGACTACAAAAGGCTTGAAAAAGTCCATATGAAAACCCTCTTTTCTAGGGATCCCCAACGCTTTGAGAAATACTCTCTGGTTTTTGAGGATATACTTGTGGATTTTTCCAAAAATCGTATAGATGAAAAAGCGCTTTCCCATCTTTTGCAACTTGCTGATGAGTGTCTCTTGAAAGATGCCATTGAGCGTTACTTTTCTGGGGACCGTATCAATGTAACAGAGAATCGGGCTGTTCTTCATACGGCTCTCAGAAACCGTTCCAATCTTCCTGTGTTTCTTGATGGTGTGGATGTGATGCCTGGAGTTCGGGCTGTTCTTGCCAAGATGGAAAAATTTGCCAACCAAGTCACAAGCGGCGAGTGGAAGGGATACACCGGAAAATCCATCACCGATATTGTCAACATTGGGATTGGTGGTTCAGATTTAGGACCAGTCATGGTCACCGAGGCTCTGAAACCATACAAAAAGCCCAACATCAATGCTCATTTTGTGTCCAATGTTGATGGTACCCATATTGCTGAAACCTTGCGAAAGCTTGATCCTGAAACCACACTTTTTCTTGTAGCTTCCAAGACCTTTACCACTCAGGAAACCATGGCGAATGCTCATACAGCAAGAGAATGGTTTTTGAAAAGTGCCAAGGAAGAGGATATCAAAAAACATTTTGTGGCTATCTCTACCAACAAAAAGGAGGTAGAAAAGTTTGGTATTGATCCGGAGAACATGTTTGAGTTTTGGGATTGGGTAGGTGGGCGTTACTCTCTCTGGTCGGCTATAGGGCTTTCTATTGCCTGCGCTCTTGGGTTTGAGAACTTCTCGGAACTCCTTGAAGGGGCGTATGCTATGGACCAACACTTTCGGAAAACGCCTTTCAGAGAAAACATACCGGTGATCCTTGCCCTCCTTGGGATTTGGTACAACAATTTCTTTGGGGCTGAGACACACGCTATTCTCCCTTATGATCAATATCTCCACCGCTTTCCCGCCTATTTTCAGCAAGGGGACATGGAGAGTAATGGAAAAAGTGTAGATAGAGACGGAAAACCGGTTACTTATCAAACAGGGCCTATCATCTGGGGTGAACCTGGTACGAATGGACAGCATGCCTTCTATCAGCTGATTCACCAGGGCACAAAGCTTGTCCCATGTGATTTTATTGCCCCTGCACAATCCCATAATCCCATTGGAAATCACCATGAACTTCTTCTCTCCAACTTTTTTGCCCAAACAGAGGCCCTCATGAATGGCAAGACCAAAGATGAGGTTATTGCAGAAATGAAGGCAGCAGGCAAGTCGGATGAGGAGATTGAGCGGCTTCTTCCTTACCGGGTATTTGAGGGCAATAGACCAACCAACTCTATTCTGGTGAAAAAGATCACTCCTCGAACACTGGGAAGTCTGATTGCGATGTATGAGCACAAGATTTTTGTTCAAGGGGTGATCTGGAATATCTTTAGCTATGACCAATGGGGGGTAGAACTTGGGAAACAATTGGCAAATAAAATCCTTCCCGAGCTGAAGGACAATACCCTTGTCACTTCTCACGATGGCTCTACCAATGGACTTATCAACGCCTACAAGAAACTTCGTCATTTATGAGGGTGCTTCTTCAGCGGTGTCTTCGGGGCCAGGTAACCGTTGGTGAGAGAATTGTTGGTGCTATAGGCAAGGGATACGTCCTCTTGGTAGGGGTAGGCAAATCTGATACGAAAGAAGATGCCCAGCTTTTGGCCACGAAGATTCTTGATCTTCGGCTTTTTCCGGAGGGGGAGAAAGAAAATCATCTCAGTATTCGGGAGGTGGAGGGAGAGATACTTGTTATCTCCCAGTTTACCCTCTACGGTGACGTCAGAAAAGGCCGACGCCCCTCATTTGATCAGGCTATGTCCGCTCGTGAGGCACGTGAGCTCTATGAATTTTTTGTGGAGAAACTTCGTGAGAGTGGACTCCGAATTGAAACAGGGGAATTTGGGGCCATGATGGAAGTGTCCCTTGTCAACTGGGGACCATATACCCTCTGGATAGAAAGTTGATCCTATGGACGTTTAAAACGTCCGCTGGTTTCTGGTTGGTAGAGGTAATTGAGAAGATACTCTGTGTCTGGATGGCGGAAGGCCTCAAAGAGGTTACGGCGAAAGTGGGGAATTTCTTCAGACAGAGTCTTGATGAGTTCTCGTATCTGAAGGCGTTTGTGGTCTCGTCGGAGAATTGAGTTGGGGCACACCTCTGAGAAAATGGGCATCTCTTCTTCACGACTATAGACAAACTCTTCAATCATGGATTTTTCTACGTAGGCAAGTGGGCGGATAAACTCCATGGCTCCTTCAAATATCTTGAGTCTTGGAACCATAGAAGAGAGTTCGCGTTTGAAAAAAAGGTTCATAAGGGACGTCTCCAGAATATCATCCATATGATGCCCAAGCGCAATCTTGTTGGCTTTCTGGCTTGCTGCATAATGGATGAGTTCGGTACGGCGTTTCTGCGCACAAAGATAACAGGTGTTTCGAGGTTTGTAGTTTCCTGAGGTGAGTTCAGCAATACTATTGACACGGATAACGTGCAAATTGAGGTCAGTTTTTGTCTTGATATAGGCGGCGAGGGCATCAATTCTTCTGTTGTGAGCCTCATTCTGGCCGTTGAAGTTGTCAACAAAGGCGGGATAGAGGGGAATATCCCTTTTTTTTCGTTTATTACCAGCGACAAGCATCAAAAGAAGGACAAGCGAATCCATTCCCCCTGAAATACCGACAACAATTCCTGTGGTGTTCTCCAGCATTCCATAATGCTGGATCGCTTTTTCAAAAAGGGCATATATCCGTGATTCCATAGTCACTAAAATTGACGAGATAACCTCTGAGGGAGCACAGGAGAAAGGAGTCTCATCACGGACAAAATGTCCGGGCTTACGGTTTTGCCTGTTAGTTGGATACGAATACGCTGGATGAGATCCTTAAAGGGTATGCCATACTTCTCAGCCACTTGACGAAGAAGACTCTCTAATGTTTCATCATAGCGTGAGGTAGCGAGGATGATATGCTTCGCTTCCTGGTAGGCTTTTTCTAGGGTTTCTGTTTGAAGCGAGGGAAGAAGTTCTCTTGCCTTTTCATCTAGTTCATAACTGTCGAGAGCGTAGGGTATCATATCACGATACAGATCAGCGAGGGTATCACTTCGACTGCGAAGAAGATCAACAGCTTCTGTTAACCAGGCTTCATCCTGCATACGGCCAACGAGTTGCTGCTGGGTGTCTTCTAAATAGACCAGAAACGCTTTTATCACCTTTTCACGAGGTTCAAGTTTCATGTGTTTGCTGTTGACCCAGATCATCTTTTTTTCATCATAGACGGCATTGGATTTGTTGAGATGAGAGATGTCAAAAACACGGATGAGATCCTCAAGCATGAAGATTTCATCGTTTCCATGAGACCATCCCAGACGGGCAATATAGTTCAAAAGAGCCTCAGGGAGAATACCCTGCTTGCGATAATACTCTATGTTGGTTGAACCTTTTCGTTTCGAAAGAGGGGTTCTATCTGTGTCAAATACCATGGGGAGATGGCCAAAGGTAGGAATGGAAAAACCAAAATACTCATAGAGAATGATCTGTTTGGCGGTATTGGAGATATGATCTTCTCCCCGTAGGATGGTGGTAATTCCCATGAGGGCGTCATCAATCACGACGGCAAAGTTGTAGGTGGGAGAGCCGTCGCTTTTCCACAGGACAAAATCGTCGAGTTCCTTGGTGTTGATTGCAATCCTTCCCTTGACCACATCTTTGAAGATGATATCCCGTTCTGGACCACTATGGATACGAACGACTGTCCCTGGACCAGGTTGGACTGCTTTGTCTTGGCAGTGGCCATCATACTTGGTTACCTCATCATAGATACCGCGGGACTGGTTGCGTCGGATAAGATCCTCTCGTGTACAACAACAATAGTAAGCTTTGCCCTCAGAGACCAATTTGTCCACATACGACTTGTAGATATCAAAACGCTCACTTTGTTTATAAAATTCATCATATTCCATACCCAGCCATTGCATGTCTTTGAGAATAGAGGCCGTGTATTCCTCCTGGGAACGGGAAAGATCCGTATCCTCAATCCGTAATACAAACTTTCCCCCTGTATGTTTTGCATAGAGCCAGTTAAAAATTGCCGTTCGTGCACTGCCAAGGTGAAGCTGTCCCGTGGGAGAGGGGGCAAAACGAAGTTTTTGCATGATGCACCTCATAAAAAATGTAGTATATATTATGAAGCAAAAAGAGAAATCTTGCAAATAGACATCCTTGCTCGATAAATTTCACGAAAAGTCCACGAAAATGCCAGGGATAGGCGCCAAGAGACACAAAGAGGCTCATACTATGAATACAGAAACCGTTTGATACTCTTCTTTGGGGTTTTTTCAAACTCTTCTGGCATGATCTCTATGCGCATCACCTTTGCATAGGCGGGAAGTTTCTCGTTGAGGATCTTTCGGTTGTGTTCCATGATCTCTCGTAAGTGTGATTCAGAGATTTTCTCTTTATCGACTTTTTCCATATCGGGATATACCAGGGCCACCAGTTGGTGATTGCGGGAGACTACAAGGGCCTCTTGAACATACGGCAGGGTGACAAGTTTTGCCTCAATCTCTTCAGGATAAATATTCTGGCCAGAAGGGCCCAAAAGCATGGTTTTACATCGGCCATTTATGTAGAGGAATCCTTTTTCATCTCTATACCCCATATCTCCTGTATGAAGCCATCCTTCCTTGTCGAGGGAAGCTTTTGTGGCTTCAGGGTTTTTGTAGTAACCAGACATGACATTTGCACCGCGGACAAGGATCTCTCCACTTTTCTCTCCTTGCTGAAGAGGGACAATCTTGACTTCCATTCTCTCTACGACACGACCCACGGATCGTGGGGCATACTCTCTCCAGGGGCTATATGAGATCAAAGGCCCACACTCTGTCATTCCATACCCTACAGTGAAGGGAAAGGCTATGCTCCGGAGAAAATCCTCTACCTCCTGGCTAAAAGCGGCCCCTCCAATCACCACTTCTCGAAAGTTTCCCCCAAAAGCAGATATCAATTGGTCTCGAATCTTTTTTGTGATCACATTCTTGATTCCTGGTAATATCTGGAGCATCTTTATGATTGGTTTTTCGAGTGATGGTTTGATCTTTTTATAGTACATTTTCTCGATGATGAGGGGAACAGAAAGGATTAAAGATGGTTTCACCTTGGCAAAGGCCTCTAAAAGCAATGATGGGGTAGGGGGTTTGGAGAGAAAAAAGATGTGACATCCAGTAAAAAACGGAAAAAGAAATTCAAAGGCACACCCAAAGGAATGGGCTATTGGGAGAAAAGAGAGGATGGTTTCTCCGGGGAAAAGGGGCATGGTATCCTGGGCATACACAATATTGGACATAAGGTTGGAACACGAGAGACAGACGCCTTTTGAGAAGCCGGTAGTTCCCGAGGTATAGACTAAGGAGGCCCAATCATGGGTTCCGACATGGGGGAGAGAAAAGGCTTCTTTTTCTCCCTTGACCTGGGAGAGATATTCGTGAAGGGGGAGTATCTTTTTCTCTTTTCTTTGCCAGAGGATATCCATATCCACAAGAGAAATTGCCACCTCAAGAAAGGAAAGTGCCTGGGTATCGATTCCCTCAAAAAGAGAGGGTAACACAAAAAGAATACGACTTTCGGAGTGATTCAAAAGGTGGACAATATCCTCCGGATGGAAGTCAGGGAGAAGAGGAACAGTGACGGCTCCATAGGAGATCGTAGCAAGATAACTGATAGCCCAATTGGCAGCGTTTCTTCCAAGGATGGCTATTCTCTCACCTTTTTTGATACGGGAGTCAGAAAAAAAACGATGAATAGCTAGAAAAAGTTTTGCACACTCTCCATACGTATAGGTGGTCTTTCCACCATAATCAGAGAGCGCTCCTCGATCCCAATTCTCAAGCAGTGTTTTTTCCAGACGTTGAACGAAGTTTACCTCGCACGTAAGGTTGGAAGGCTTTTTCATATCTCCTCCTTATGCTTTCGACTGTCGCACCTCCGCCTTCCGTGGTTTTTTATCCAAAAAGTAGCCTCATCAACTCGCTTCCTTTGAGTCCCGGATACTTTCCCAGGGGAGCTGTTCGTTCACTATACTGTTTGATAGTAGGATGAGGAGGTATTCCCTCCCCCCAGATCATAAAAGGTACAGGAGTTCTGGTATGCTTGCGAAGTTTCACTGGCACAGGGTGATCAGGCAACAGCACTCCCCTCCAGGGTTCGTTCCCAAATTCATTGTGATACAGTTGCAAAAATGTGCCTATGAGGCGGGTATCTGCCTCCTCAATAGCCCTGATTTTGAGCTCAAGATCACCAAGGTGACCACATTCATCAATCGCTTCAAGGTGAAGATATACAAAATCGTGGTTTTTCAGAAGATCCACGGCTGCTTTCGCTTTGTTTTCGTAGTTGGTGTCTATCCATCCAGTGGCTCCCTCCGGCCGACATACCGTCATTCCCCCCAATCTTCCGAGCCCAAGAATCACATCGACAGCAGCCACTATAGCCCCTTTTTTTCCATACATTTTCTCAAAGAGAGGCACTTGGGGTCTTTTTCCACCTGACCATGGCCAGATGAGGTTGGCTTCATTCTTGCCTTGGGCCCGTCGTCGTTTGTTCACAGGATGGTTTGCAAGAAGGGAGAAGGATCTCTCAATAAGGTTCAGAAGAACCTCTTCGGTAGAATGGGCAGACTCATGCAAAGCTTTGGGAAGGATATCACGCCACTTGAGACCGTGAGAAGAATCCGGCTTCTCATAGTGGATATCAGCTGAAAATTCTTTTCCTTTCAGGTAGAGAAGATGCCGATAACTCACTCCCTTCTGGAAACGGATCTTTTCCGTACCCAGTTCTTGTTGGAGAAAGGCAAGGATTTCTGCTGCATCCTCATCCTCAATATGCCCAGCTGAATAGTCTTCTACTCTCCCATCTCGGACGGTGATAAGATTCAGTCGAAAAGCTACTGTATCATCATCCAGAGGTATTCCCATCCCATAACTCTCAATAGGTCCCCGACCGGTGTAGCTTTTTGAGAGATCCCATCCAAGCACCGACATATTAGCCACATCAGACGAGGTAGGGAACCCCTCTGGCAAGGTAAGAAACGTTCCAAACTCAGCCTGTTGCGCGAGTTTGTCCATATGCGGTGTCTTGGCATACTCCAATGGTGTGAGGCCGCCCAATTCAGGAAGAGCTTCATCAGCCATTCCATCAAGCAAAAAAACCACATACTTCATGGTATCCCCTTATGATGATTTCTTAGATTCCACAAAATAGCGGATATAGTTTACCACATACGCCAACCCGGAAAAAAGCACAAGCCCCATCACCCCTCCCATGAGATACCGGTTTGCCCCAGGAAGCCAAGAAAGGGTGGATGCCCATGGGGTTTTTTCAAAAAGAAGACTACAATAAAAAAGCCCCAGACTAAAGGTGGTGAGTTTTCCCACCACAAGAGGCAAAAAAACATACCGATACATATTAATAGCATAGATAGCTCCAAGGGCAATAATGATATCCCTTGAGGCGACCACAACAAAAAACATGAAAGGCACCTCTTGACGGATATACAGGACAGCAGCGAGTGTTACAGCAAGGAGTTTGTCTCCCAGAGGATCAAGAAGAGTACCTACCCGACTCTGGCAATGAAATACCCGGGCAATCATCCCATCGAAAAAGTCTGTCGCATACGCGATTACTGTGAGGACAAAAACATATGTTCTCATCGAAGGATAACGAAACAAGTACAAAATAGGAAAAACAAGCAAGATACGTCCCAGAGACAAGACGTTGGGAACTGTCCAAAAACGCTCAGAAAGCTTAGGTTCATTCATGAGGAACTCCTTGTGTTGGTGGTTTGGATCGTTACAGAAAGGACAGTAACATCATAAAAGAGGGAAAATGGCAGATCACCCTTGAGAAAAGAAAAGGAGAACCGTCGAGATTCTCGCCCTACATTGGGACCTGTTTCTATCCACTCCCAATAACGTTTTGGAAAAGCAGGCAACTCCCCTTTCTCTGTGTGTAAGGAAGAAACAGGAATCAAAAGCCCACACCAGATCTGTTGGGCAGGAGCAAACCATTGCTGTCGTTTCTGGTAGTACCGAAGCAATTCTTCATAACTGAGAATATCCGATGTCATCTTTGATTCATTTTCCATGTAACGGAAAACTCCTTGGGGGTCTCCTATAACAAGAGAGTATTTGCCACTACTGATATAAGCGGGGATAGGTATCTGAAAAGTTTGGCGATACACGTGGGAGAGATCATCCCTCAATTGGAGAGAAAGCTTGATAGTTTCCCCTCCTTGATAAGAGGGTTTGTCTATCCAAGCTTTTTCTACAAAACCTCTTCGTTGAACTCTGGATTTGGTAAGGGTGAAAGCCACTCTCTCCAGCTGTACGACCTCACTCTCCCATCCCCCCACATTTTGAAAAAAGTCCCACAGCTCACCCACCAACCGGGAGAAGGTAGTGGCATCCCTCCCCCAAAAGGAAGAGAGCTGAAGCAAAACAGTATTGGTGGCGTTACGATAGAGAACCTCTGCCTTTGTTGTTATATCAATCACGTGTTGTTCTTGTCCTCCTAATGAGGTTTGCACAAGAGCAAACAGAGCAGACAAAAGAAAATAACTCTGATACAAAGGGCTTTTTATCACCCTGTAGCTGTACCTGTTCGTTTTGGAAGACTCTATCAGGGTTGCCGTTACTTCTATCATATCTGCTTTTTTGCCCAGGACACCCTCTACCGCAAAAGCCCCATCGTACACCACACTCCCAATTTCCTCACCTGCTGTTCCCAATTTGAAAGACACGGTATAAGCTGGCATCACGGTGTATATGTAGGCACGGGAGAAAGGGGCTTCCCATGTTCCCGCCTGGAAAAGAGGATGTCCAAACATCCACACACGCCCGTTGGTAACCGCTGTTACCGTCCCAATAGCTTGGATACGGACATCCCCGTCGACAAGGTGGATAGCCACTGCATCCCCAGGCCGTATGTCTTTGGGGGCATCTTTTTTTGCTACTCCTCGTCCTTGTAAGGGGAAAAATTGAAGAGGGAGGGCAATTCGATTTGAAAGAATTCCCATCTCGTCACATCCTTCTCCCCAAAGGGAAAGTGGTGAAGAAAAAAACAGGTTTCGCTTCTTGCCCGGTGTGGGGGCTTTCTGAGGGGGGAGGTTTTTCTCTCCCAGCTGTTGCATCATGATCTGCACTGGTGTGATACCACACAAAGCCTCTTTGGCAAAAGACCACGCATAGGCTACGGCTCCAATGAGTTTTCCATTGATGTAGACAGGACTCCCACTCATGCCGGCCACTACCCCACTCTGTTCAAGGTTCTGTCCAGAAAGCCGTGCTAAAATGAGACTCTCCTCAGGGGTAGTTCCCTCCATCACATCAATAATCTCAACAGCAAAAGAGGTTGGTTCCCATCCGGAAAAAACGGAGTATCCCGTCCCTTTCATTCCGGGACGGATCTCTGCCAGGGGAAGTACCTCTATTCCTCGCATGATAGACACGAAGAAAAGGAAACATACGCTCCATTTTTTCATACCCATATTATAGCATCAGTGAGAAAAAAAGAAAAGAAAAATCCCACAATTTTTTGGAAGAGGGACTCTGATGGGAAGAGGCTGTCAAAAAGCACAAGGATGGCGCTTTTTTGTTGGGAGAAAAGGGCGTAGAGGAAATGGAGTACTACCTTTTGGGAGGAAAGCATTCAAGAAAAGAGATTTTCTTGGTCAGGAAAAGGTGTTCATTCTCTGAGTTATGCACCTTTTAATTGACACTTCTTTTTTCTACCTTTACAATAAAATATCTTAAAAGAAGAGGTAATACCTATGATCCAAGAAAACAAGTATGTCGAAATGGCCTATACCCTTAAGGATACGCATGGTGTGGTGATAGATTCTTCTCCAAATTATGCTTACATCCATGGCCAGGGGCTTATTATTCCTGGTCTCGAAAAGCATCTGGATGGGAAAAATGAAGGGGATGAACTCACTGTTACTATTTCCGCTGCAGAAGCGTATGGTGATTATAACCCTGAATTTCGGTTTGAGGTGGAAAAATCCCAAATCGAGGGTGCTGATCGCTTTGAGAAAGGGATGTTTGTGTATGGACAGGATGGGGAACACTATCATATTTTTCGTGTGGTGGAGATAGGGCCGGATACTATTACCCTTGATGGAAATCATCCTCTGGCAGGGATGGATCTCGTGTATGAAGTGAAGATTCTTAAAGTTCGAGATGCCACCAAGGAGGATTTTGATGAACTTATGGGGCAAGAAGGGTGTGGTGGGTGTGAATGTGAGGATGATTCCTGCGATTGTCGCTGATTTTTGAGATTGAGAGGATGCTATGCCCTGGATTTCTGAGATTGTTACATGGTACATGGAGCATATCACCTATTGGTCGGTGTTTCTTCTCATGACCATTGAGAGTTCGTTTATTCCCTTTCCTTCTGAAGTAGTTATTCCCCCTGCGGCTTACCTTGTTGCCAAGGGTGTTCTCAATGGGTGGGGAGTGATGCTTTCTGGCACCTTGGGGGCACTTGCTGGGGCACTTCTCAATTATCTGCTGGCGGTGGTTATTGGACGGCCGGTTCTCTATGCCTTGGCAGATACACGATGGCTTCATTTCCTCCTCATTACCCGAGAGAACGTAGAAAAAGCAGAGAAGTTCTTTGTCAGATATGGAAATCTTTCTACCTTTATTGGTCGTTTTGTGCCGGCTATTAGACAGCTTATCTCTGTTCCAGCAGGCCTTGCCAAGATGCCCCTTGTCCCTTTTGTTGTCTATACTTTTGTGGGAGCGGGATTGTGGAATGCGGTACTTTTTGTTTTGGGCTATCTTTTCTACCAGCAGAAGACTTTCTTTGAGAGGTATTATCACCTCCTTACCTACGTGGTGGTGGCAGGTGGTGTTCTTTTTGTGGCATGGCTTGTTTACAATGGGTTGAAACCAACGAAAAAGCAAGGGGAGAAGGCATGAGGCCTGTCAGGTTTGGTGTTGTCGTTTTCCCGGGGACAAACTGTGATAGAGATACGTATTGGGTCCTGGAAACTGTGTGCAAGAGTGAGGTACGGTATATCTGGCATACCGAAACAGATATAAGTGATAGAGATGTCATCATTCTTGCGGGTGGTTTTTCCTATGGCGATTATCTGAGAAGTGGGGCGATTGCGCACTATTCTCCCGTGATGAAGGCCATCAAAGAGCATGCTGACAAGGGCAAGCTTGTTCTTGGGATATGTAATGGTTTTCAGATTCTTGTGGAGAGTCATCTTCTGAAGGGGGCTTTTCTTCACAACAAAACACAACATTTCCTTTGCCAAAAGCAGTACCTCAAGGTGGCCAATACGGATTCTCCTTTTACCCACATCTATTCTCGAGATGAGGTTATTCAGATCCCTATTGCTCACGGGGAGGGGAACTATTTTCTCCCCCAAGCAGATCTGGAGGAGGCCCTGAGTTATGATTTGATTGCTTTTCGTTACTGTGACAAGCAGGGGAGGGTCAATGAAGAGGCCAATCCCAATGGTTCTACAGAGAGTATTGCGGGTATCCTTAACCGAAACAAGAATGTTTTGGGGATGATGCCCCACCCAGAACGGAGTAGTGAAGAAGAGATGGGTTCTGTAGATGGCAAGCGAATCTTTGAGGGGATTATTCAATGGATTCAGAGCGCTTAAGGAAATTGGTGCGTCCTGAGGTTCAGGCCCTCGAACCTTATGTTGCTGGGAAAGTTCCCCCTCTCTGCCATGGGAAAACCCTCAAGTTGGCTTCTAACGAAAATCTGGCGATTGACAACCAGGATGTAAATCGGTACCTTCGCAAAGTTCTTCACCATTCACTTGTGTACTATCCTGATGCTCACCACACGAAACTCAAGAAAGCGCTTAGCACTTTTTTGAAAGAGAGTGGGTTTGAGGTTTCTTCTGAGCATATAGTGTTTGGTGATGGATCAGGAGAATCTCTCCAGATTATCATGATGGCGTGTCTTTCTCCCGGAGAGAGGGTGATAATTCCGGAAAACAGTTTTAGCCTTTACAAAACGAGGGCTCTTTTAGCAGGAGCCAAGGTCGTTGAAGTTCCTCGAAAAGATTTTTGGGTGGATCTCGCAGCCCTCGAAGAGGTGGTGTGTCAGTCAAAAGCAAAACTTGTTGTTTTTGCTAATCCAGACAATCCAACCTCTACTACCTATTCTCTTGCTGCCATTGAGGGTTTTCTCTCTCGGTTACCGCAAGATACCCTTGTTCTTCTTGACGAAGCGTATATCCACTTTGCTGAGTGGAAAGAGAGTGCGCTCTCGTTACTTTCTCGATATCCCAATCTTATTGTCATGCACACCCTTTCAAAGGCCTTTGGGCTTGCGGCTCTCCGGGTGGGATACACCATAAGTCACCCAGAAATGGCCGTCCAGATGGAGAAGATCCGTCTCCCGTTTAATCTTGGGCTTCTTCCCCAAGAGGGGGCATGGTATCGCCTCACCCATCCATCCCCTGTTTGGAAAAGTGTCTCGGTTATCCAGAAAGAAAGAGAAAAACTTTTCACGTTTCTCCATCAGGAGGGACTCTCGCCTCTCCCCGCTGGAGGAAATTTTGTTTTTTGTGATTTCGGAGAAGCCTACCAACAACTCATCAAAGGATTGGAATCCCATGGAATCACCGTAAGATCTCTCGGCTCTTTTGGTTTTCACCCACGCTTTGTTCGGATCACGGTGGGATCTTCTCAGGACATGGCCTATTTTAGGCAGGTTTTTCTTTCTGTTCGCAGGGAAGTTCGACGATAAAGAGACTACCTTTCCCTTTTTCACTTTGCACGTTTACCTTGCCCCCATGGCGGAGAACAAGGCTTTTGACAATAGCAAGTCCCAGACCTGTTCCTCCTGTTTGTCTAGAGCGAGATTTGTCCACGACATAGAATCTCTCAAAAAGATGCGGAATGTCTCGCTCGCTGATACCAATTCCCGTGTCTTGGCAGAGAAGATGAACCCATTCTCCTTCCTGCTTGACGGTGAGGGTTGTTTCCCCATTCTCGGTGTATCGAAGAGCATTTTCTATGAGATTGACGAGAATCTCTTCGAGGGCAACAGGGTCAGCCTCGATAATCAAGGGGGTTTCTGGTACCTCCAGGTTTAAACGTAACCCCTTTGCCTGAAAACGAGGAAGAAAAACCATTCCTATTCTTTTTACAATCTCAGTCACATCACAGCGTTCGAGAGACAAAGGTCCCAGTTCAAAACGATTTAGCAAGAGGAGATCCTGGGAAAGTCTCACTAGACGGGTAACGTGCTGAACAAGTATCTGAAAACTCTTCTGTTGCTTCTCCGTAATGGTGGGTTCCATGATTTCCAAATATCCTTGAATAGCGGTGAGAGGGGTCTTGAGTTCATGAGCTGCATAGGCAATAAACTCTTTTTCCCGTTCTTCTCTTTTGATCTCCTCGGTTCTGTCAATGAATATAACCAAGAAGCGATTCTCAATCAGAGGAGAAACAAAGATCGCATAGTATTTTTCACGGACAGGAAAAGGCCCCTCCTGTCCTCCCCCTTCTTTCAAGAGTTTTTCTATTGCCTGCATCAAAGGATACGAAGGAATCTCCCAGCAAAAAGCCTTGGCCTCAAAATGCTTTTGAAAGGCCCTGTTCACAAACAAGAATTTTCCATGGATATCTGTTAGAATGACGGGGAAGGGAAGCACCTCTATCACCTCATGCCACTTTTCAAGTTCTTGCTGGAGTGAGGCTTGAGTTCTGACAGACTCTCGCAAGAGATGTTTCCACGCTGAGATCTCCTCATCAAGTTCGTGGATCACCCCCTCTTTTTTTTTCTCTTTTGCCAGGGCCCAATAAAACACCCCAAAAAGCCCCCATGTCAAGGCGGTATCTATACCAGAGAGAACAAAAAAGGAAGAAGGACTCACCCATTCCCAGAGGGAAAGTATTCCGAGGACAAGTAGCTTTCCTCCCCATGCCCAAAAAAACCACCACCAAAGCCTCATTCCTTCTCCTTTACAAAGTTTTTCAAGGCAAGCTTAGCCACAAGAGAGCGCCACGAGATTGGTATCAGACCAAGAAAAGATGCCAACAATGCGTTACCACGGCTGGCATAGATGATGGATTTTCTTTTGAGAATACGGGGAAGCACGTAAGAAGCCACTTTATCCACCTCAAGACCTAGCGACGCGGAGAGTCGCAAATACCGTGTATCTTCTATTCCTGCCCCTGCATCAAACCCGGTTCTCATGTATCCTGGCAAAAGACAACATACCGTTACCCCCTTATCACGCCATTCTCGGAAGAGAGCCCGAGAAAAGGTAACCACGTAACTCTTCGTTGCACTATACACAGAGAAATAAGGAGTAGGAATCATGCCAACCAAAGAACTCACATTCACAATGATGCCATGATGAGCCATCATCTTGGGACCAAAGCGGTGACAGAGAAGGGTAAGAGATTCCATATTGAGGTAAAGAAGATGATGGATATCTACCTCTGACTGGTTTTCAAAACTCCCAAAAAGCCCACGCCCGGCATTATTGATGAGGATGTCTGGCCAGAGCTGACGTTTTTTACACCAGTGCCACAAGGTGTCCACACCTTCTGGTGTGGAGAGGTCAACAGGCACCACTTCTGTGTCTATGCCATACTCCTTCTTCAAAGAATCTGCCACCTCTTCAAGTGCTTCTTGTCTTCGAGCTGCGAGGATGAGGGAAAATCCCCTCTTGGCACACTCTTTTGCCAAGGCTTTGCCTAATCCCTGACTACTCCCCGTGATAAGCACCCATTGGGGTTGCCATTGTTTCTGGATAGAAGATTTTTTGGTAGGCAAGGAGAACCTCCTCTGCTTTTTCATATTCCCCCCGAGCCATCTGATGGATAGCCAAACGGCTGGCAATGGCCATTCCTTCAAAAAGATCATACGTTGTAGGAGAGGAGAGGAGATTCTCATAGGAGCGTTTTGCCTCTTCATAGTCACCTGCATCCTGGACAATCTCCTCAAAGGTACGAGGCTTTCGCATGTCGGGATACTGGGCAAAAAGAAGCTCCAGGTATCGCTGATACTCCTCATCCGCTTTCTCAAACTCGCCAAGCTGGAGATACACATAGGTCAACATCTCATGGACCTTGAGGTTAGTAGGGTTGGTCTCGGCGAGGGCAAGGAATTTTTTCAGGGCTTGTTTGTACTTTTTCTTATGATAAAGCTCAACAGCCTCATAGGTGATATCTCGATACTCTTCAAAACTGCGAATTGCCATACTTCCTCCCTTGTGTATTGTCGGAAAAAAAAAGAAAAGATTAAGATCTCTTCTCCCTGGAAAGCCAAGCACAGGATGTTTGTATTTCTCTGCGAGAATGACAAGAGTTACCCGTGAGGGTTTTCTTCAGGAAGAGAGAAGAAGGTAAGAGTGTACAACAGCCACGCTATCCATATGAGAAGTGCACCAACAAGAATGATACTGAGCCACCCTCCCCAGAAAAAGAAAGAACCAGCGAGACGAAAATTGGCGTGGGGAAAGTGCTGGTCTAAAGAGAGAGAGACCTTCTGCATCTTTGCACCAAAAATTATACCCAACACCCACGCCCCAACCAACACAACAATACCCAAAAGGAGTATACCCATCCCCATGCCTGTTGTCAAGAGATGGGTGATTCTTTCGCTCTCAAACCATCCTTCCCTTGTCATCCCTCCCATTCCTATTCCAATCACAGAAACAATGGCGGTTCCTATCGCGAGCACAATGCCTCCAACTGTGGGGATAAGAAAAGCCCACAACGCCTCTTGAAAGAGGGTTTTATCTTGTTTGACCGAAGAAAGCTGGTATATCCCCACCAAGAAAAGAATCAAACCCACGAGAGAGATAAAGTGGACACCCGGGATCATCACTAAACAGATGAGAAGACTCCCTATTGCCGCAAGCATTTTTGCATTTTTCTCCATACTCACCTCCTTATTTTTATCCTTCTCAGGATAAGGTGTTTCTTCTTTTTGTCAAGAGGTTTGGAATATTTTTTGCCTCAAGAAGAGAGTTTTTTCTCATCAGAGAAATGATGCTGAGGGAGGAAGGCACTTTGTTTCTTTTCTTCCCTCGTTTGTTGGAGGAAAGTTTGCAAAACCTTGTCTTTTCTTCTTTCAATGGACAGGGCCATGCCCTACAAGAAAAAAGCGTTGTTGACAAAAGGCAAGAGACGTCTTCTTTGTTTTCAATTTTTTTCATTTACATTTTTCAAAATATGTTACAGGGGTCTATTTGACTTTTTTATAAAAAATTTATATAATGAAAAACTAGCAAGGAGGCATCATGGAAATTTATGGTGTGTGGCGTATTACCGATACCTCTGTGGATGTGGAGGGACACGGGGAATGGCCACGTCTTGTTGCCTTGAGAGACATTGAGGATGGTTCTACCCTTCTTATCACACATATCAAGCGTATTCGGCCAAACGCATGGAGATTGTTTACGCCCTTTTTGCGTCCTGATCACAATTATGAGCTTGTACTCCACAATCGAGGCTTTTTTGTTGAGTTCAGTGAGGCGTATTGGGGGCGTTTTCATTTCAAGGGATGGTTGGGAGTGAAACAAAAAAAACACTCTACGGTTTTTCGGCTTTTCGCTCCGAGGGCACAGCGGGTGATCCTTTCTCTCTTTGAACATCCTTACCATGAGACAGAGCCAAGCCTTCTCTATCAGGGGGAAATCCAGATCGAAATGAAAAGAAAAACCGCCGGTGTCTGGGAGGGTAGAGTAGAAAAGGAGTGTACAGGATACTATTATGGCTACCGGGTTTTTGGGCCAAAGGGGCCAGGAGAACTTTTCCATCCAGAGTACATTCTTGCAGACCCGTATGCGCCGGCGCTTGTGAGTTTTGTAGGGTATCCCCAGAGACATCTTGGGATCATCCTCAAAGATTCCTATCAATGGAAAACCCCTCATCTCCGTCTTCCCAAATCTCACGAGTGGATTATCTATGAGTGTCATCTCAGAGACATGACCATGCTCTCGGAGGGTTGTCAACAGCGGGGCACCTACCGGGGATTTGTGGAGCCCAATCAGAAGGGAGGGATAGCTCATCTCAAAGAGCTTGGTGTTCGGGCTGTAGAGTTTCTCCCCCTTCAAGAGTTTTGTGAGATAGAGCCCCCCTTTGGAGTGAAGGGACACACCCCTTTTTATAATGATTTTAATCCCTATAGTCGTAACCATTGGGGGTACATGACGACGGGTTTTTTCGCCCCAGAGAGCTACTATGGAACAGGGAGCCTCCATCCAAACACCTGGAATGGTCTTCAAGGACACCATGTTCGAGACATGAAAGCCATGGTAGATGCCCTTCATGAGGCAGGAATAGCGGTTATCATGGATGTGGTCTACAATCACGTTTCCCTCTATGATATAAATGCTCTCCGGTTTATTGATAGAAGATACTATTTTTGGACATCCCATGGGCAGGATGATAGCCGAACAGGCTGTGGAAATGATTTTCGTAGTGATCGTCCCATGGCAAGACGTCTTATCGTTGATAGTTTGATCCACTGGGTGAAAGAATACCATATCGATGGGTTTCGGTTTGATCTTGGAACCGTCATAGACTGGAAAACCTACCGACTCCTTTCCTCCCGTCTTCGTCGGATGAAAAAAGGTATCTTTCTCACCGCTGAGCCCTGGCATGGGGGACGAGGGCACGATCGGGATGGAGGGGAGTATTGTCTCTTGCCTGGCAAAAATGGTTTTGCCGCTCTTGGGATCAGTGCCTGGAACGATCGTTTTAGAAACCTTATTCGAGGAGGAACCCACGCTGTTGAACATCCTACGTATGGGCTTGTTTTTGGCAAGGTTTCTCCCGAGGAAGTCTGGCATGCTATTCAGGGGTATCCAGAGATTTTTTCTCGACCAGAGCTCAGTGTAAACTACATTGAATCACATGACAACCATACCTTCACCGATTTTCTGCGACTGGGCAATGGGGATATAAAGCCAGACACAGAGTATAAACCAGAAGAATTGCTTGCCGCCTCTCTCCTTACTCCAAAGCAGCTTGATCAGGCGAAACTGGCTGCCTTGGTGCTTTTTCTTTCACCTGGAGTTATCATGATTCACGAAGGACAAGAATTTGGGAGAATGCGTATTGTTCATCCTCCTGATGGAAGTTTTTCTCTCCTTGGTAACGTTCACTGGCATAAGAATGCTCATGGGGAATGGGTCACGCATCACCACCATTGGCCCAAACACAAAGCAAAACCCTATACCGTAGATGGGGATGGGTACGAGAAAGACAATCCGACTAACTGGATAAACTGGCAGCTCAAAGAGGTCAATCGTCCCTTGTATGATTTCTATCGCTCTCTCATCGAATTTCGGAGACAGCATTCCTGGATAGGAAAGCTTCGTGCTCCCAACCTTTTTCGTATTGATCCTGTGGAAGGGGGTGGTTTTGGCTGGGGAATGAAATACCAAAAGACAACTCTTTTTACCCTTATTAACTTTTCCTCTGAAACAACGAGCTTTGCTTTTGAGAAAACCTTGCGTGTTCTTTTTGCTACTCACCCCGAAGAGATGTCCGGAGAAGAGAAAAAGATCTCCCTTGCCCCCCTTCGTGGGGTGGTTGTTACTCCTTTTTGAAGTGGATCATTTGAGACCACTCTCGTCCTCTTTGACTACCTCTGGGACAGAGGTTTCTGGGTTTTTTACCTCTTTTTCGGGGAGTGGGGGTGTGGTTTTTGTTTTTTCTCCTCCCCCTTCCTTCATCGCATAGAGGGAAAATTTTGTCTCATCTGGTCGCTGTCTACTTTCGGCAAATTTTTGCTTGATCTCCTGAAGTTTTTGGAGAGAGCTTTCATGAGTGATGAGACTTCGGATACTTCGTGTGTCGTCAAGGGCCAAATTGACCTGGATGGGGTAACGCATAATTTCTCGATTGCCACTGATATATATCATGACGGTAGGGAAAATAGTGTGAGGGCTGTCAAAATCTATGACTTCCGCAATCTCTCCTGTACTCAGTACGACAAACGATCCTACAGGAAAGATAGGCTCTGTGGCAAGATAAAAGGGTATGTCCGTAATAAATGACTTGGCAAGCCGTGGTGCAAAACTTATTCCACTCTGTTGGTACACCTCTATCAACGCTGCCCAGAAGGGACGAGCCGGCCTATACGGATGATCTGAGGTGATAGAATCAAAAAGATCACAGATACTTACAATCTGAGAGGCTTCTCCCATCTGTTCTCCTCGAAGACCAAAGGGATACCCCTTTCCTGAGACCTTCTCGTGGTGAAGAAGAACAATCTTCTGAACAATTCCTCCATAATCCGAATACCGTCTCAAAAGCTCATACCCATATATAGGATGTTTTCGGAGAATATCTGTTTCTGCTTCGGTGAGGGGGCTGGTTTTATTGAGAATCTCGGGGGAGATGAGGATCTTGCCAATATCGTGGAGAAGCCCCGCGAGGCCCAATACCTTTAACCCTGTTTCATTGTAGTTCAGTTTCTTCCCAAAGAGGATGGAGAGGAGAGAGACGTTGATCATGTGGGTATAGGTCGTTTCGTCGAAACTTTTTGCCTCAAGAAGATTCAGTAATGCTGTTTGTGAGGACCGAATGCTCTCTACAAAGCCATCTACCACTTTGTTCACATTCTCTTTTGGGAGGATAGATTTTTTTCTGATGGCCTCTTCGATCTCTTTTGAAACATCGATGGCCTCTTGGACAAGAGATTCCTCTATCATGGTTTCTTTTGTGTCTTCCGTTTTGTCCTCGGGGATTTCTTCTCCCAGGTCAGGGAGGGGTCTATCATAATAGACCTTCTGGATTCCTTTTGCGAGGAGATCAGTGATAAACTCCTTGGTTAAAGGGACACGAGCCTCAAGGAGTTTCTCTCCTTTGGTAGAATACAGGTCTCCTTTGAGGATCATGCCGGGATACAAGAATTTTGTGAAGAGTTCTACTCTCTCTGTTTTGGGCATACTATGCCTCTTCGATCATACGAAGGAATTTGTTTGGTTCAATGTAGAGCATCTTTTGGTATCGCGAGGGGGAAAGACTGGAATGAAGACCAAAAATAGAGTAGAGATTGTATGAAGAGCTTCCTGGAAATTGTCTTTCGATGGTTTCTTCAATCTCTCCGATGTCCTTCTCTGTGATGGGGAGGGGTTTACGAAAAAAAACATGAAGGGTATCGCCTGTATCCATCACCCAATACGCTTCTTGTTTCACGGTTTGTTTGACAAAACGGGCCTTGATTACCCTCTGAAGATAGGATTCCAACATGGCCTCTTTTTTGCTGAAGTATGTTTCCAACTGGGGATATTTGATGAGTACTTGGTAAGTATCAAGAAGGTTTTTGACGTCTTTATAGGCGGGGATAGTCTTGGAGATTCGTTCCCATAACCTCAAAGCCTGATAAATCTCATCTCCCTTGAAGTATTGGGCGGCCACAAGATACAGAGCGTCTGCTAGATGAATCTTGGAGAGGCGGTTGCCATATCGAGAAATTATTTCCTCTGCCTCTTTGAGGCGATTGAATTTCACGTAATTGTCCACCATTTTTACCAAAGCATCTTCAAAATACTCTGGCGCATCTAAAAGAAGTCGGTACGTATCAATGGCTTTTTGGTAGTTCTTGAGTCTGCTATAGCATTCCGCCTGAAGAAAACGCACACTCTGGATAAAAGAATCTTGAGAGACCTTGTAGTTTTTGGTGATGGTTTCCAATTGGGAGAGGGCTTCAGAAACCATACTGGACTGGAGATACACCTTGGCCAGGAGAAAACGCCCTCGGAAATGGTCTGCTTTCATTTTCACCAGTATCTCAAGGTATTCTCTTGCTTTGCGATAGTTTTTTGTTTCGTAGAGGATCTCGGCAGCAGCATAGAGGGCTTTGCTGTTGTTGGGGTTTTTGTCCAGAACCATCACATAATAGCCCAGGGCTTCTTTTTTCCGCTTGATTTTGTTGTAGAGTTCGGCAATCTTGAGATACATCTGCATGGCAATCGTATCCTGAGATGCTCCTGTTACAGAGGCAGCTACGGAGGCTTTTTCATAGTACTCTACTGCACGGGCATATTCTCCCAATCCTTCATAGGCTTGAGCCATATAGTACTTTAGCAGGTAGTTGTCTGGGTGTTGCAAGGAAAATTTCTGAGCAAGATTCAAGGCTTTTTTGTAGTGTTTGGCTTGAAGGGCCTTTTCAATCCCCGTGAGAGCCGTGTCTCGGGTGAGAAAACGGATGAGGAAAAATATTCCCAATCCCACAAGGAAAAGCGCTATACCCATCCAGATAAAAAGGCTCACATTCAGCCATTCCACGAAGAACCCTCCTCCTGCGCTTTGCTTGTATGTATCGGCATGCTAGGCTTGAAAAATTGAGCGCTTGGAGAAAAAAGCCCTCAAGGATAGGGGAAGAAACACGTGCCCTCTCCTTGACAAATGAGAAAACTTCGCTATAATAAACGTATGAAAAGGAAGGAGTATACCATGAGCAAGGTTGAAAAGCTTCCCTTTTGGAAGCAGGGGATGTTTGCCTTAGGACAGATGGGATGGTCTTTGGCTTCCTATAGCGTGGCTAACCTCATCGCGTATTTTTATCTTCCTCCTGAGGGTCAGGGCCAGAGTCTTTTTCCAACGTTTATTTATCAGGGATTTATCTTCGGGTCGTTTACGATTATCGGAATTATCAATGCGTTGAGTCGAATCTTTGATGCGGTGACAGATCCCCTTGTGGCTGGGTTAAGTGACCGTTCTCGTTTCAAACTCGGAAGAAGACGTACCTTCCTTGTGATCAGTTTTCTACCTTTTGTGGTCACTTCTCTTTTGGTGTTTTTTCCGATTGTTCCGTATGAGAGCCCTTGGAATGCGGTGTGGTTAACAGTGATGATTCTCTTGTACTATTGGTTTTTCACTCTGTTTTGTACTCCCTACAATGCCTGGCTCAGTGAACTCGGTCATACCCCGGAAGAAAGGCTCAATTTGGCTACGTGGATTTCTATCACATGGGCATTGGGATTTGCTCTCGGCAATACGGTTTATCTGGTGCAAGGCATATTTGAGAAGTCTGGAATCCCTTCACTCCAAAGTTTTCAGCTTGCTCTTGTGATCTATGGGGGGATTGCCCTTCTGCTTATGGCTCTCCCTATTCTTACTATTGACGAAAATCGTTATTGTGAGCGGCATGTCTCTACGGAGGGGACATTTGAGGCAGTGATCTCGGCCTTCAAGAATAAAAACTTTTTCTATTTTACTCTCTCTGACTTTGCCTATTGGGTAGCTTTGACCTTCATCCAGTCGGGAATAGCCTACTACACCACCGTGCTTCTCCATTTGGACAAGGCTCATGCTACGACTTTTATGACGGTGATGTTTGTTCTCAGTTTCCTTTTTTACGTCCCCATCAATCTTATTGCCAAAGCTATTGGGAAAAAGTTGATGCTTTCTTGTGCTTTTGTTCTTTTTTCGTTGGTTTTTGTGTTGGTGTTCTGGCTAGGAAAATTTCCTCTGCCTCCTTTCTGGCAGGGGATCATGCTGGTGGTGTTTGCTTCGCTGCCCATTGCTATCTTTGGTATTCTTCCCAACGCGATTGTGGCTGATATTGCGGATGCCGATGGCAAACAGAAAGGGAATTACAAGGCAGCGGTGTTTTTTGGGGCACGGACCTTTATGATGAAAATGGGGATTGCTTTTACCAATCTTTTGTTTCCCTCGATCATCAATCTTGGGAGAAGTACCGAAAACGATATTGGCGTTCGCCTCACGGGTGTGGTGGCATTTGTTTTCTGTCTCTTAGGGCTTGTGTTTTTCTTACTCTATAGGGAAAAGGAGATCCTTGCTATCCTCTTTTCTCAACCACGGGCCAACGCTTCTCGCAAGGCATAATTTTTCTGGGCTGTGTCGGGGGGCGATTTTTTGTGTCTCAGAAGTGTTTTTCAGGAAAGGGGTGTGTTCTTTGTGCTCACAAAAGGTGTCTTGTCTTCTTGACACAGGTTGTGAAGTGTTTTAAGAGACCCAGCAGGTGAAAATTTGACTTTCCTCTTTCTTTGTGTCATAATCATTTGCTTTGAGAAGGGATGGAGTATGAGAGAGACAGAGCAGAAAAGGGACTTCTTGGTTATTGGTCTTGGGAGGTTTGGAACCCATCTTGCTGAGAATCTTCTTTCTCAGGGGGTTCCTGTGGTTCTTTTAGACAAGGAAGAAAAAAACCTTCAGGTGTTTCGAGAGAAACCAAATTGCTCTCTCAAGGTGTGTGATGCCACTAAAGAAGAAGAGCTTGCAAATGTTATTGAGGATAGTCAGATTCAGTCAGCGGTGATTTGTATTGGGGAAGATATCACCTCGAGTGTGCTTATTGCCCTCATTCTTAAAAACCACAATGTTCTCAATATTTATGCCAGAGCCAATACCCGTGAGCATGCGGAGATTCTTCGGCTGCTTGGTGTGACAGAGATTATTGAACCAGAGAAGGAAACAGCTCAGAAGTGGGCACGTACTTTGGTGAATCGAGGAGAACTCATTGTTTCTTATCAAGAACTCAGTCAGGAGTATGTGGTTGTGGAGGTGGCAGCAACCACTCCTATTATGTATATGTCTATTGAAGAGCTTGATCTGAGGAAAAATTTTCATCTCAATATTGTGGGGATTCGCCATCGTTATGGGGAATTGGATGAGCATTTTTCTCCGGTATTTTCTGAATCCCTGTCTATTCCCCCTGATCCTAAATACACCCTGAAGGAGGGGGATCGCTTGATCCTTGCCGGGAGGGATGAACACATTCAGCGTTTCAAGGACTTTTTGTTGGAGAAATCCTCATGAAGATGGGGGAAAAGATCCCCTCCTCGTATGAATCGCGGGAATTTTTGTGGATTAGACGTATTCGAGAGACGATGGGGGAGGCTCGACATGGGGGAATTGGGATAGGGGATGATGCGGCCTTTTTGCCGGAGGGGCTCCTTTGGACAACTGATGCGATGGTAGAAGGAGTACATTTTTTGTCTTCTTGGCCTATGGATGGTGTGGGTTACAAGAGCCTCGCAAGTAGTGCCAGTGATATTGTGGCCATGGGGGGATTTCCTTTGTATGCCCTCTTGACGACTGGGCTTCCATCCTCATTCCAAGAAAAGATGTATGCGACTTTTCTTCATGGTTTTCAGCGAGCCATGCAGGATTTTGGTATTGCTTTGATGGGGGGGGATACTGTCCGATCAGATGCCCTCTTTTTTTCTGTGACTGTTTTGGGGAAACCCTTTAGCAAGCCCCTTCTTCGTTCTGGAGCACAGGTGGGGGATACTATTTATGTGAGTGGGATGTTAGGGACAAGTGCGCTAGGGCTTGAAACCCTCTTGAGACAGGAGCCCAAGGGGAAGGAACAAAGCTCTCTTGTTCGTGCCCATCTCTACCCACCCTGTCGAATCATGATGATGCAGGAGCTTGTGGTATCCTACACCATCACAGCAGCCATTGATTGTAGTGATGGGTTTGTGGCGGATCTTGATCATATCGCTGATGAGAGTGGGGTGGGGTACGAAATAGAGATAACGAAACTTCCGGTACCTGAAGGTCCAAGAGAGGATGTTCCTTGGGGGATCCCGTGGAGATATGCCTTGGGTGGTGGGGAGGATTATGAGATTATTTTTACCTCTCCAGACAACCTTCCTTCACGCGTGGGGGGAGTGGCCGTAACCCCTGTGGGAAAAATAGTTCCTCAGGGGAGGACTCTTCTCTGGCAAGGCCATCCCATTGAGAGAGAAAAAATTCCCAGAGGATATACACATTTTTGAAGGAGAAAAGCATGAAATGGATAAGGTGGGTAGGTGTGGTAGTGGCAGGATGTATGTATGCCGATCATCAGATCGTGGCCTTCCAAGGAATCAAGGCTGGTCTGTATGATGATACAGCTTTTGGGTTGTCGTTTTCTGTGGATGGAGTAGGTACCTTTCTCAAGGCTAATCGTCCCCCAACGACACTTGTTATGATGTCCATAGACGGTAAGGTGATCCCCGTCGGCTCTGCTGTTGGTTTTTTTCATCAACGTCCTCTTCTTACCAATGGAGGGGTTTTCACCTCATGGGAGGCAAGGGGACTGAAATGGGATATTTTTCTCTCTCCTATGAGAAAAGAAGGAGTAGGCGAGGGGGTTTTGGTGAGTTTGATTATCACCAATGTGGAAAAGAGATCCACATCGTTTGGGGTGCAGGTTCTTTTTGATGTGGTGTCCCCTTTTGGAGAGCCTGTGGTAGTTACGTATGGAGGGACAAAAATCACTCAGGAGAATGTTTTTCAGGGAAGAAGTCTTGTCACTCAATGGGCGGTGTATAGTCAACTGACCAATCTTTCTGGTTTTGTGGTGATCGCTCAATCCCCTCTCTGGCAGAGAGTAGCGTTTGCTGAATGGAAACGGTTTTATGATTACCCGGGGGAAGCTCCAATAAAGAAAGACCCCCTCTTCAAGCTCTTGCCAGCCACAGGAGCCAGTGTGTTTTATCCTGTCCAAAAACTTGAGGCAGGAGATTCTCAGCGTATTACCTACTGGATGGGGATATCTTCTCCCCCTGAGGGAGTGGTAAAAACAGTACCCGTGCCCAAACCAGCCCCCCAAAAAGAAGAGGTTTCTCCCATTCAAGAGGCTCCTGTGGCTGTGGTGACCAATCAGCCAATGGATGCTGTTCTCCCCCCTCCCCCTCTCACCAATCAGGAAGTACCACAAAAGATTGTCGAAAAGAGTGAGCAGCACCGTGCTGAGTGGCGAGTGGTGATAGATAGGTTTGAATTTGCTTCTTCAAGGCTTTTAGACTCTCAAAGACAGGCCTTGGAGACGTGGTTTCTCTCTCTTGAAGAGAGGGAGTCTCTTTTCTTTGAGGTGGTGGGGCATGCGGATGAGGTAGGTTCGTTGAGGGTGAATTACACCATGGGAAAACAGCGAGCCGAAGCAGTGGCAGCGTGGTTAAAAACACAAGGAGTACCCTCTCACCGTATCCAGGTTTTTTCTCGAGGCGAGACAGAACCAAGAAGTCAAAAGAGAGAAGAGAATCGTCGGGTGGAGATTGTGGCCAGAAGAAAAAAATAAAAGTGGCTTTTCTGCTTGAAATTTTTAAAAAACTGTGTATAATGTAAGAAGAAAGTTCCAAGGAGGGCCTCATGCTTGGCAACAAAAAAGATGAACTTGAAAAACTCAGGGCGGAGAATGAAGCCCTGAAGAAAAAGGTGGACGAATACCAGAAGATTATTGAGATGTATGAGAAGGTTTCGTCCCTCACTCGTCAGGAGCTCATGGAAAGGGACAAACTCTTAGAGGCCCATGAGATTGTGGAGAACCTTTCCCGCAAGGAGCAACTTGAACAAAACAAGATAGTGAGGGCCATGGAATCGACAGTCGATCTTGCTAATGAAGAAAAAAAAGAAAGAGATGCCATTATTGATGCCTACCAGAAAGCCGTGGATCTTTCGACAAGAGAGCTCATTGAGGCACGGATGGAGATCCGGGCTCATGAGATTGTAGAGGAACTTGCAAGACAGGAACTCATCCAGCAGGAACAGATCAACAAGGCGCATGAGGTGGTAGAAAACATGGCAAGAGAAGAGATTGCTTCTCTGAAAACGCAGGTGAAGGATCAAGTGGGACTTGCGGATTACCTCAAACTTCTTGATGCCTATGAAAAGATTGAAGAAATCTACAGGAAGGAAAAAGTTGAAGACGACCATATTCTTCGAGCATATGAGATTATCGACGAGCTGAAGAGGCGACAGATGGTTGATCTTTTCAAGATTATCAAAGCCTATGAAATGGTTGAGGAATTAGCTCGTCGGGAAAGGTTGGATGCTGACAAGACCATCACGGCCTATGAGAATCTTGAAAGCCTTATTCAACAAGAGCTTAAGGACAGAGACAAGATCAATGAAGCTCACGAAGTTGTGGAAGAACTCTTTCGTAAACAGCTGATTGATGAGGACCAGATGAACAGGGCTCATGAGATTGTTGAGGAGCTCGCGAGGAAGGAGTTGGCCGAGAGAGACAAGATCATTGGGGCGTTTGAGATTGTCAATGAGCTTAGCCGCAAGGCGCTGATCGAAGAGGAGAAAATTATTCAGGCCTATGATGTGGTCAATGAACTTATGCAAACCGAAATGAAAGAAAAGGACATGATCAACAAGGCCCATGAGATTGTGGAAGAGCTTATGCGTCGGGAGATCATTGAAAGAGACAAGATTAACATGGCTCACGAGGCTGTAGAAGCCATGGCTCGTGAGGAACTCCTTCGGGCGCAAGCAGAGAAAAAGTGCTAAAAAAGCGCTGTATTTAACCCAAGGGGCTTAGCATCTTAGGCAAGGCCTCGACCTACTTGCCCTACAGCCTTGGCGAGGGTTTCATCCGCTGTCTGGATGCTTTTCTGGTTGGCCTCATAGAGGCGATTGATTTCGATCATACGTACCATTTCTACGACGGGATCAACATTGGATTTTTCTAGTGCTCCTTGGATGACTTTGGGGCGTGTGTTCTCAGGTACAACAGTGGCTGGGCCTGAGAAATCTGTTTCTCGATACCACGTGTACCCTTCTTTTGCAAGGTAGCGGCGCTCAGGAAAATCTACTATCTTTAGCCTATCGATGAGAGTCATATTTTTCCATTCGTTGCCGGCCTTGTCAACGAAATCTTCAGGGGAATAATCAAGATTGACGTAGACATTGCCTTCCTGGTCTATCTTGAAATTGTTTCTGGCAATTCGGATGAATCCCTTTTCTCCCATAACTCGATTTCCATGTTTGTCAACGAGATACCCATCTACGGAAATGTTGAAATTGCCGTTTCTTGTATAGCGTTCTCCTTGTTCTGTCATCACGGTAAAGAAACCGTCCCCCTCAAGAGCAAGATCAAAATCGTTTTCTGTTTCTAGTAGGCTTCCCTGTTCAAACCGAATATAACTCTCGTTGAATTCTACACCTGTTCCAAGCTTTCCTACCACGGGAGCAAGATCGTAGCTTCCCAATGGAAATTTCACCACCCCATCATCATTGATTCTTCGGACAAGCATCTCGGGGAAAGCCTTGGTGACACTGGTTTCCCTTTTGTAGCCATCCGTATTGACGTTAGCGAGGTTGTTGGCGACGGTATTCATTTCTTCCATGGTAACCATCATTCCGGAAGCCCCTGTGAAAATAGACCTGACCATGATTTCCTCCTTTTCCCTTTTTTGTGTATCGGCTGAAAAAGACTTTGCTTGAGTGTGGCAAAAACCTAAACGTTCTCTGTGAAAATATAGAAAGGGAAGAGAAAATTTCTAAAAAAGGGGGGAGACCTCAGTGGGGAGGATCTATCACCATGTTTCAGCAAAGGAGATTTCTCTTAAGAGGGCTGTTTTTCTTTTGTGTCGTTACTCACGTTTTTTTTGGCTTGAGGATGGGGTTCCCATGGTCTTGCCTGTGAGGGACATGGGATGGTCTTGAGAGGGATCTTGGTGGCTGAAGCAGGGGTGAAGGGTATGTTCTTTGAAATGAGTATTTAAAAGAGAAAATTCTTTTGTCTTTTCTTGGGTACGAATCCACAGAAAAGGGTATGTTTTTGCCAGGAAGTTCAATGTTTCTTTTGTGAAAAAAAGGAGGCTTTTTGTTTTTTTTAGGAGTTTGACACAAGAAAAGACAATCTTTATAATAAAGCTAATCTAAAAAGCAATAGAAAGGAGATAAAGATGAAGAAATCATGGGGTGTGTTGGTTGTTTTGTCAGCGGTGTTTGTGGTTTTGGTTGGCTGTAATATAAAAGAGGGTAACGGGAAGAGTGATTTACAAACCGGAAAAGATGTCTCTTCTTTTGATCCCTATAAAAATGATCCCTATAAAAAGAGTGAGTCGAGAACCAGACAGGGAACCTCTTCTTTTGACTCCTATGAAAAGAGTGAGTCACAAACTGTACAGAGTGTCTCGTCTCTTTCTCCTGACTCGTATGAGGTGGATGATGAGATGAGTTTAGCGAAGGAGGTAGGTGTAGGGGAGACGCAAAACCGGAATCTCCATGTATCCACTGATATTGATTGGATTAAGATCTCCACGATGAGAGGGAAATACTATATAGTGAGCAACAACTTTGGGACTTCGAGGGGATATCTGGAACTGTACGATGCAGCAGGAAATCAAAAAATCTTGACAAATGGTTTTACTTCTACTCTTGCTATCGTTGGGGATGGGAAGGTGTGGTATGTGAAGGTTTCTTCGCATTCAGTCCCTCTTTCTTACACGGTGACGCTGGAGGAACTTAAGCCTGATTCGTATGAGGTGGATGGTGAGATGAGTTTAGCGAAGGAGATAGGTGTAGGGGAGACGCAAAATCGGAATTTCCATGTATCCACTGATATTGATTGGATTAAGATCTCCACGGTAAGTGGGAAATCCTATATAGTGAGCAACAACTTTGGGATTTCGGAGGGGCATATAGAACTTTTCAATGCGGGGGGGAATCAGAAAGCCTTTAGGTATGGTTCTCATCCTACTCTTGCTATTCTTGGGGATGGGAATGTGTGGTATGTGAAAGTTTCTTCTTATTCAGCCCCTGTTTCCTACACGGTGACGTTGAAGGAAGTTCCTTAGTATGAAGGAGAAAGGTGTTTTGAAAGTATCTGAGGGAGGGTTTTAAAGCCCTCCTGTTTTTTTGGCTTTTTAGCAATGGTGGTTGGTTTCTCTCAAGAGGGGGCATGAGGGGAGGATGGGTTTTCTTTTGGTGAGGGGGTGTATTTTTTACTGTTTTGAATTTTTTTGGTTTTAGGGCGGGGACATGGGATGGTCTTGAGAGGGATCTTGGTGGCTGAAGCAGGGATGAAGACATAAAGTGGACATTTTTGTTTTTTTTTGTTATACTATTTTCTATGAAAATAGCACTTATTTCCGATCTTCATGTAGCTGCCTCTCTTCCGTGGACGCAGCAGGTATGGGAGGCCTTTCTTTCGCGTGTAGAAGAAGAAAACATCTCGTTGGTGGTAGTAGGGGGAGATCTTTTTGATAGTCTTGATGATGCCTATACTCTGCGGCAATGGTTAGCGCATTCTGTGGACAAGACACGGATTTCTCGTCTTCTCTGGATTGTGGGCAATCATGATCTCACCAATCCTACCACAGGAAAACAGGTCTATCGACTGGCAGATATGAATTTTGGGGAAAAAGTAGAGGTGTGCCTCACACCAGATCTCTGGGTGGAGGATGGGATAGAGATTATGGGCTATCCTTTTCCGTTGGTACGTACAGAGGAGGAGAGGGAGGCGTTTTCTCCCAGCAAGCTTTTGTCCCGTTTTCCTTCTCCTGAGCAGCGAAGGATAGCGGTAGCCCATGTGGGGCTTGCCTCGTGGGTTCCCCATATGTCAGAGGAAGCCGAGGTGATCCCAAAAACGTTTGCTACCATGTTTCAGTGTGAGCGGGTATTTTTGGGGCATATCCACCAGCGTCTTGAGGATGGGGTGTATCGAACGCTTGGCTCCGCCAGGGTGTGGAGAAAGGGGGAGAGTGGGGAACATGGGTATCTTGTCTATGATACTGAGACACATACAGAGCGTTTTGAAAACTTGCCAGAGGGAAGGGTTTTTCAGGAGAAAGAGGTTTTTGTTTTCTATGACCAGGTGGAGGATCGGGAGGAAAAGCCTTTTTCCTCTCACACGTGGCTTCACTTTGATCTCTATGGAGTTGTCCAGAATGATGCCCAGAAGGAGAAAATCAAAGACCACCTCCGACAAAAGTATACGAATGTAGCAGAGATTACCTTTGATGAGGAAGGTCTTTTCCTCTCATCTGTTTTGGCAAATCATCCGGTGTGGCAGATTTTTCTTTCCAAGTGGGAAAAGCATTATGAAGCAAGTCCAGAAGAGGAAAAATCCCTTTGGCTTCTTGCCAGAGAGATCTTTGTAAAAGATTTTCTACAGCAGGGGGGAAGAGGGTGATTCGTCGTTTGAAACTTTCCTCTTTTGGGAGATTTCGAAATGCCTCTTTTGAGTTTGGGAAAACGACACTTTTTGTTGGGCCGAATGAGTCTGGGAAAACGACACTCTTCGATGCCCTTGCCTTGGGGCTTTGTCAGAAGGGGCGCGGTGAGATGTGGGAGACTATTCAAGACCGCTATAAAAAAAATAACACCAAAGTCCCCCTTCCAGAAATGGAGTTAGAAGAACCGCTTGTCTTGGATTATAATCATTTCTTCAGTTTTTTTGCGGTGAGGGCAAGTGGAAATGAGATTGTGTTTGATTCGAGGAAAAATTGGGTTTCTGAGATGCGTTCTCGCCTCCTTTTTGGGGGGTATGATATTACCTCTTTGAAACAACATTTTGAATCCATGGTGACTTCGAGAAGAAACGATGCCTATCCCAAAAAAATAGAAGAAATAACCAAGGCCATGGAGACTCTTCGACAACAGATAGAGCTTCTTGAGAGGGAAGCAAGGGGATACCAAAAGACTTTGGAAGAGTTTCAGAAATTTAAAACTGAATTACAAACAAAAAAAGAAAAAGAAGAGATCTTGCGAAGAGAGCGTGATGCCTGTCGCATTCAGCAGGAAGAGGTAGAGAAATCTCTTGAGGCAGTCAGGATGGCTGAGTGGCTCACCAGGTATGAGGAGTATAGAGAAAAAAGGGACGACCTCCAGCGCCAGTATGCTGGATTATCGGAGGAGGAGATTTCTGAACTTGAAAAGAAAAGAGAAGAGCTCAAGGCCTGGGAAGAGCGTCTCAAGTCTCAGGATATGGAACTTGCGACGTGGTATAACAAGCTTGAAGCGATCCGTCCTCAGATGGTGTTTGTGGAGGAAGAACGGAAAAATACAGAAGAGACGTCCCGAAAGGGAAGACGCAAGGCCTTGCTGTGGAGGGGTGTTGGTGGGGGGCTCATGGTGCTCTCTCTTGGGGCTGTGGGAGGGATGATTGTTTTCTCCTCGGTACCGTGGTATATCTGGTTTGGGATAGCCATGGTCGGGGCGGTGTTTGCTGGGCTAAGTTTTCTGATGGGGATGTTTTTTGGAGCAAAGGCAGAAGAAAATGTTCTCAAACAAAAGATGGAAGCCCTCTATACCGAGGCTCAGCGAATTGGGCTTCTCTCGTTTCGGCCAGCAAATTGGGAGGCTTTTGTGAGTGAAATAGAAAAACAAAAACACTCCTGGGCTGAGCGAAAACAAAAGGGAGAAGAAGAAAAAACACGCTTTCACCAGGAGAAAGAGGCTTTTGAAAAACAAGAGAACGATTTTTGTTCGGCCTACCGAGTATCGTCTCTTGCAGTCGCTAAGAAGCTTCTTTCTGAAAAAAAGGAAAAAGAGGCGGAACTTCAGGGATTGCAAAGAGGGCTTGAGTCTTTTGATGGAGTGGAAAAGAGCCTTTCTTTTGAGGAAAACGCCCGTCGGATAAGGGCAAGAGTCTCAATATTGCCTCTCCCTCGTGAAAAGGACCTGGCAACCCTACAGGGCAAGCGAGAGGAAGGGAAAAAAAGGCTGATGGAGTTGGAAAGAGAATTGGAAAATCTTCACAAAACGAGAGAAGAGAGCACCAGAAAAGAGGTGGAATTGTCTGCTAGCCTGATGAGATTAGAGGAGAGTATGCAGAGGTATGCCAAACTCAGGCAAGAGGAGAAACGTCTTGAAGAAAAGAAAAACCAGCTGGAAAGGGAAAAAATGGCGTATGAGCGGCTGTGTTCTCTATTTCAAGAGATAGAAACAGAGCAATCCTCTGTTTTTGAATTTTTGTCTACTCAGGTAAAAGAAGAATTCGGAGATATCTACCCCGCCTTTCAGGACATTCAACTCAAAAGCTTTGGGAAAGAAGGGATGCTGTTTTCTGATGTGTTGGGGGAAAAGCGGCCCGTAAAGTTTCTCTCCCAAGGGACACAGGATCTTTTTTATTTAGCCCTTCGGCTTTTTTTAGGACAGAGAATGTGGGAGAATACTCAACCCGGCGTGTTTGTGTTTGACGAACCATTTGCTTCCCTTGATGAGGAGAGAAAGCAGGTGGCTTTGAGGCTTCTCTTGAAGTTTCAGAAGAAATACGATTGGCAGTATGTGATCTTTACCAAGGACGAGACATTGCCCCACCTCATGAAAGAAATGTCCTGGGAAGTAGTAATGTATCGCCTGCAAAGAAAAAACACGTGAACAGAGAACTTTTCATGTGTATCTCCCCTTTGGCACTTGATTTTTTTTAGAAGGTGTGCTATAATATATAGCGTAAAAGCACTCCCCTGTAGCTCAGCAGGCAGAGCAGCTGGCTGTTAACCAGCGGGCCGTAGGTTCGAGCCCTACCGGGGGAGCCTAGCCACCCGAAAGGGTGGCTTTTTCTTTTTTGCAAAAGAGACCTCTGTATGGTATAATACATTATCTTCAAAAGGAGAAAAGCTATGAAAGAATATATTTTTCAGATAGCCAAACAGGCACGAGAGGTTTCTTATAGGGTGGGCACCGCGAGCACAGAGCAAAAGAATCAGGCCCTTCGAGCAATGGCCAGGCGTATTCGAGAGAGGGCAAAGGATATCTTGAGAGCCAATACCCAGGATGTGGAGATTTTTGATCAGACGGGAAAATCTCAGGCTCTTCGTGATAGGCTTCTTCTCACCGAGGGGAGGATTGAGGCCATGGCCAGGGGGATTGAGGAGATTGTTGCTCTTCCTGATCCTGTGGGAAGTGGTAATTACATTACTACTCGTCCCAATGGGCTTCGTATTGAACGTATTCGGGTTCCTCTGGGGGTGATTGCCATGATTTATGAAGCCAGACCAAATGTGACGGCTGATGCTGCCGCTTTGTGTTTGAAATCTGGCAATGTGGCTATCCTTCGAGGGGGGCGAGAAGCTCTGCACTCCAATCTGGCTATTATGCAGGCTATCCGAGAAGGACTGGAGGAAGCAGGGTTTCCTGTGACAAGTGTTCAGTACATTGAACGGACAGAACATGAAGTGGTGGATGATATGCTTCAACTCGTGGGATTAATTGATCTGGTTATTCCTCGGGGAGGGGAGTCATTGATCCGTTCGGTCACAGAGAAATCCAAGATTCCTGTGATTAAGCATGACAAGGGGGTGTGTCACGTGTACGTGGATGCTACAGCGGAGAGAACAAAAGCTGAATCGATTGTTATCAATGCAAAATGTCAAAGGCCTTCTGTTTGTAATGCAGCGGAAACACTCCTTCTTCACGAGGCGTATCCCTATCGGCGGGAGATGATCCAGGCTCTTGTCGATCATGGGGTGAAGGTTATTGCTGATGAAGTGATTCGACAGGACTTTCCTGATGTCCAGGCAGCCACTGAAGAGGACTGGTATACCGAGTATCTTGACTACACCATCTCAGTGAAGGTTGTTGCTTCTGTGGAAGAGGCCATTTGGCATATCAACACCTATGGTTCTCACCATTCCGATGCGATTGTGAGTGAGAGCTATGGGGCCATCCAAAAGTTTCTCACGGGGGTAGACTCAGCGGCCGTGTATGCCAATGCCTCTACCCGTTTTACTGATGGGGGAGAGTTTGGGCTTGGGGCGGAAATAGGGATATCTACCCAAAAACTCCATGCCCGGGGCCCGATGGGCTTGGAGAGTCTCACTACCGAAAAATGGCTTGTCTATGGAGATGGGCATATTCGCTAGAAGGGTTTTCAGAAGGGGAGAACCCCCAATTGAGAACACCCTTTCCACACCCAGAACCCTACGATCATCCAGGTAACGAAAGGGATACGAGGATTTTTTTCTTTGGTGAGGTGGAGAACGATTACGTGAGCCCAGGCTGGGAGAAGTGAGAAAAGAAGCCACCATCCTATGTGGAAAACACCTACATACCAGCCACAAAAAAAGGCTATCACCCCATCTCCCCACCCGGCTTTTTTTTTCAGGGCCCCCATCACAAGAACAGAGGCTGGGAGAATTCCTCCCCCAACCCTTTCTATCCACCATTCCAAAGACGGAACATCAGAAACATATGAGAGCAGGATAAGAAAAAGCCCTATGCTGAGGGCAAGAAAAAGGGAAAAACGTTGAAAAACACAATCTTGCCAGGCGATGATGAGGGAGAAAAAGACAACAAGGAACCAGAGAAACGTGACGGAAGATATCATACGTTTTCCTTATTCCACTTCTTTGACAGGAATATGGGCAAAAGCCCTGAAAAATGTTGAAGAAATATAGTTTTCTTGAGAGAGGTTTTCCCCCCGGTTGATTCTTAAATAGGAGTTGATAATCCTGAGAGAGCCATTCCTCATACGAAAAGCATGGGTTCCAGGATAAAGGAGATTGAGGTAATCCCGTCCTACCCCTTTTCTTGGGCTATGGTGGATATAGGTGATGGTTCCATGCTTGTCTACGTCCACAACAATAGCGACATGGGAGAGGGGGTCGTCCCATTTTCCATTCCGGTTGATATCATAGGTATTATCAAAAAAAATAAGATCACCACGGGAGAAAGGGATACTATTGGTGTAGACAAAGCGACGTTTTGCGAGTCCCTGGTACAGGGAACTCACACCTCCTCTTCCTTCTCCGTATACCTCCATGAGATCAATACCAGAGAGGTAATAGACATACCGTACAAAACCAATACAATCAGAGGTAAAGCGTTTACCATCCAAGGAGGGGAAGGTATATCTTCCCTCTAAAAGAAGTGCATTGGAAACCACCAGTTCATAAAAGCGCTCGCTTCCTGCATAAAGAGAGACAACAAAAAAACACCATGGGAGAACCCTTTTCATGTTTTTTTTATCGACAATTTTTTTGAGAAATAAAGAGGGCCACAAAGAAAGCTGGTTGCCAAAAAAGAATTCTTTGCAAAATAGGCAATTTGCATTTTCGTATTGTTCAAAATTGGGCACCATGCACATGAAATCGATTTCATATAAATACCATGTTTTTTTCTTATTTTTATGTATTTCTTGCAATTGTATTCTGCAATATATCTTTTGTTTTTTTGGCATGATTTTTGCAATAATGAAAATATGAAAGGAGAAGAAAACTCTTTGAGAAAAAAGGAGGTCTGTATGAAACGTTTCTGGTTTCTGATGGTTGGGCTTCTGGTGGGAGGCTCAATGTTTGCTGGTGTGATGATGCAGGGCTTCTACTGGGATGTTCCTGCAGGTGGTACATGGTGGGACACCATGAAGAGCAAGGCCTATGAACTCCGCTACATGGCTGGAGGGTATGGCATCAACCGGATATGGTTCCCCCCTGCTTCCAAGGCTCAGGGTGGTGGCTACTCTATGGGATATGATCCCCATGACTACTATGACCTTGGACAGTACAATCAGGATGGGACTATTGAAACCCGTTTTGGTTCCCAAGCTGAGCTCAAGGCGGCTATTGCAGCGTTCAAGAGCTATGGTATTTCTTGTATGGCGGACATTGTTATCAACCATCGCTCTGGAGGAGGAAGTGAGTATAATCCCTACACAGGTGGAAACACATGGACGGATTTCCGCAATGTGGCAAGTGGTATGATGAAGTGGCAGTATGGGGCTTTCCATCCCAATAACATCCATGGATGGGATGAGGGGTCCTTTGCGGGCTTCCCTGATGTGTGTCACCATCAGTCGTATGTGATGACGGACATCCAAAACTGGATGAACTGGATGAAGAATAGTGCCAATGCAGGGTTTGATAGTTGGCGTTGGGACTATGTGAAGGGATTTGGGCCCTGGGTGGTCAAAAATCTCAATGCAGGCACATCCCCTACCTTTAGTGTGGGTGAGTACTGGGATGCCAACACCTCTACCCTTGACTGGTGGGCCAATGAAGCCAACTCTTCCGTGTTTGACTTTGCCCTCTATTATACCTGTCTCTTTTTCTCATCTAACCCTGCCGACGCCCC
>JAOADA010000006.1 GCA_026417555.1 Brevinematales bacterium | reverse complement strand
GGTTAGTAAAGAATGGGGAAACCATGTAGAAGGAGAGATTGTGTGTCTTCAAAATTTAGTGGATTGGAGTGGGCTCTTGGTTCATCGTCTAAGGAAACAAGAAGATGATTTCCAATGGGATATAAGCTTTTCTTTTGGTTATGGGAATGAGAAGAGTGAATTTGGAATGATGGTGGATATCTTTCGTCTAGAGGCTGGGATGGGATTTTTTTTCTAGAGGGGAATGGCGTGTTTTTAGGAGAGAAGATGGGGGAATATGTTTGTAAGTTTTTTTTTCTCTGAAAAAGGGGGATATATTTTATATGTGTGAGAATGAGGCGAGAAATGAGAGGAAAGTGGGTATTGTTTTGAAAAGCTTAAATAAAGGGAACTTGCTTAGTGAAGGGGGAAGCAGAAAGATATTTTCTCTCTCCAAGAGACAAAAAGCAAAAAGAAAAACGTTTATGGGAGCAGATGAGAAAAAATTTGTCTACTTTGCATGGGGGTGGAAATCCTCGTAGAGAGATCTCAATTTTTCAATCGAGAGATGAGTGTAGATTTGGGTGGTGGAAAGAGAACTATGCCCAAGCATTTCTTGAATGGCGCGAAGCGAGGCCCCATTTTGAAGAAGATGGGTGGCAAAGGAGTGTCTCAGGGCATGGGGGGAGAGTTTTTTTTCTGTGGCGAGGTGACGGATAGCCTCCTGAAAGATGTAACGAACCATCCTCGGCGTAATTGCTTTTCCCCTTCTGGTGAGAAAGACAGCTTCGCTTCGAGAGGCCTCAGGGCTTATTTCTTTTCTAAAGGCAAGATAGGTTTGTAAGGTATGTGTGGCGAGGCTCCCAATAGGGACTTCACGAACTTTTTTTCTTTTTCCTCGAATGGTAACGGTATGTTGAGAGAGGTGGAGATCGGAGAGTCGGAGATTGGTTACTTCGGAGATGCGGAGTCCCCCGGCGTACATCAGAAGAAGGATACACTGGTTTCTTCTGTGTTGAGGGGTGGTGTTGGGCAAGGAAGATAACAGAGTCATCATCTCTTCTATCGAGAGTACTTTGGGAAGGTGGTGGGGTTTCCGAGGGGTTTTCACAAGGGAAAAGGGATTGTGGGAGATTTTTTTGTGTTTGATGAGATGCCGGTAAAACGAACGTAAACACGCGAGTTTTCGGGCTATGGTGGTTGGTGTGTAGTGTTGACCCATCCAGGCCATATACTCATGCACCTGAGGGTACGAGAGATTAGAGATTTCCCATTCTTTCTCAGAGGCAAAGGCAAGGAAATCTTGGATATCCTGTTTATAGGCCTCCACCGTGTGGGGAGAGTATCCCTTTTCATATTGAAGAGCTTCGAGGAAAGTGTCAAGAAAAGATTCCATACCCACCTCCCATTTTTTATATCGGCAGAGAGGGGGAAGAAAATGAGAAGAATGGTCCACAGAGAGGGATACGTTTTTTTGTGACTCTCAATAAATAAAATAATAAAGAAGCCGGCCTCTTGGACCGGCTTCGGAGATTTTCTTTAACGTTTGGAGTACTGAGGAGATTTGCGGGCTTTTTTGAGACCGTATTTTTTTCGTTCCACCATACGAGCATCACGAGTGAGGAGCCCATGTTCTTTCAAAAGTTTGTGGAATTTGTCTCTATCGTAGGCATCAAGGGCGCGAGCGATCCCATGTCTGAGAGCCTCCGCTTGTCCTGTCAGACCTCCACCTTTTACAGTAGCATAGATATCCACTTTGTTCTTCATCTCGGTGAGGGTGAGTGCTTGATAGAGGGTTTCATGATAATATGCTGGGAAATACGTTTCTGCATCCTTGTTATTTACTGTGAACTTTCCCTTTCCTCCAGGCGTGAGAAAAACACGTGCGACACTGGTTTTTCTTCGACCGGTAGCGTAGATCTTTTTCTGTGCCATGGCTTCCTCCGATTACAACTCAATCTTTTTGAGGGTCACATTCTTGAGCGTATGCTCACTGCCTGGGAAGAGGTAGAGCTTTTTTACCATCTTCTTGGCGAGTTTATTCTTGCGCATCATTCCCTTGATGGCCTTCTGGAGAGGGTACACAGGATTGCGGCGTATCATCTCCAAAAAGGTAGATTCTTTCATTCCCCCGACGTACCCGGAATAACGATAGTAGATTTTCGTTTTTGGTTTTCGACCCGTAAGCATAACTTTGCCAGCATTCACTATCACGACAAAATCTCCATTGTCCAAGAAAGGGGTGTAGGTTGGCTTATGCTTTCCCATCAGGATATGGGCAGCTTTGGCTGCCACACGGCCTACGGGTTGACCTGCAGCGTCTATCACATACCATTCTCGCTTGATGTCTTTAGACTTCAGTACAAACGTCTTCATCTGCTTCTCCTCACGCCATAAATTGGAAGTATATTATACACTACTTCCAGATTTTTGTCAAGAAAAGATGAGAAGATAGAGAGTAAAGATATTCCTTGTAGGGTGAGGAACTTCTCATCTTTCTTTTTTAGAGTGTTCCTTTCATGTAGGAACCCAATACCTTCACAAACACGGCGTCTTCTTTGACCTTTTCCAAGGCTTTGGCAAGGCCTTTTTGCTGTATTCCAGCATCGATATCAATGAAGAAAAGATAATCCCACGGCCGTCTTTTGGAAGGTCTCGACTCGATCTTTGAGAGATTGATATCATAGACCTGAAAAGGAGAGAGGAGTTTTAACAGGGCTCCAGGCCTATCCTTGACGGAGACAAGGATGGTGGTTTTGTTTGGGTTTTGGATAGGAACCCCTGCTTGTCCAATCACCCAAAAACGGGTGTAGTTCTCAGGGTTATCTTCAATGTTGGTTTCGAGGATTCTCAGTCCATACTTTTCTGCAGCAAGAGGACCAGCAATGGCTGCCGAGAACTTGTCCCATGGGACCATACTTGCCGCTTTGGCGGTACTCGAGGTTTCTATTTTCTCCACGTTGGGGAGATGGGTTTCAAGCCAAAGGCGACACTGAGCAAATGCTTGGGGGTGGGAATACACTCGTTTGATTTCTGAAAGGCTCCCAACGTTTGCCATAAGACAATGGTGGATAGAGAGGTAGGTTTCCCCTACAATCTGGAGAGGAGAGTCTACGAATTCATCCAGGGTGATGTTTACTGTTCCCTCGAGGGAGTTTTCGATAGGGACCACACCAAAGTGGGTTTTGCCGTTTTCGACCTCGCGAAAAACATCTGGGATGGTTTGAAAAGACTCAAGTTCTACTGAAGAACCAAAGTGTCTGATGACGGCCTGTTCGGTATGGGTGCCTTCTGGCCCAAGATAGGCAATGCGCAGGGTTTCTTCAAGGGAGCGGGCTGCTGACATGATCTCAGTGAAGATTTGCATGAGGGCCTTTTGGGGAAAAACTCCCTTTGAGGCGGCGAGGACTCTATCTCTCACTTCCTGCTCTCTTTCTGGGTGGTAGATAGGGATATTTTGGCTTTTTTTGTATTCGCCAATCTCTTTCACAAGCTCTGCCCGTCTGTCTAAAAGTTGGACGATCTGGGCATCAATCTCGTTGATGTTTTCTCTGATGGTTTCTATATCTCTGGCCATAAGCCACCTCCTTTCTTTCAGAATAGCTCGGTTTCTGTATCGTGTGATGAACGTGTTTCTTCTTCGTTTTCCTCGTCTTTCTCAAGATGTGTTTCTTCGGCATCAATCTCTTGCCATTCAAGCTGAGAGAGGGAAGGGAGATCCTCCAGGCTATTGATACGGAAAAACTCTAAAAATCTTTCTGTGGTTGTATAGAGAGGGGATTGGAGGACATCCTCACTTGTCCCTGAGATGGTGATCAGTTTGAGGGCAAGAAGGGTATTGAGGCTTCGTGAGGAGGATACACCGCGGATCTTGTCAATCTCCTCTTTGGAAATAGGTTGTTTGTAGGCGATGATAGCGAGGGTTTCAAGGGCTGACTGGGGGAGTTTGTTTTCATTTCGCCTTCCGAAGAGTTCGTTCATTTCTTGATGATAATGGGGATTGGTGACAAGTTGGTAGCCACCAGCCACGGGGATGATAACAAGCCCTCGTTTGGATTCTTTGTAGACAGTGTTCATTTCTTCGATGAGTTTTTCCAGGTCTTCGAGGCTACAGTCCAGAATGGTGGAGAGTTCTTTTTTGTCGTAGGCTTTGCCGTGCACAAAAAGGATAGCCTCAACAAGCCCATGAAGTTCCTGTCGTGAGTAGGTTTTGTTTAAGAAGAGTGACTGAGTCATACCTCAACTCCCTGTTTTTCTCTGAGATGGATATAGATGTCTGTAAAAATTCTCACCTGTTTCAGAAGAACCTTTTGGCGGAAGGAGAGCTCCAATCCTCCAAGGAAACTCGCCACTTTGTCTATCTTGGTCGGTTCTTCAGAGGCAAGCTGGCTGAATCTCACCATTTTCTCTTGGTAGACTTTGTGGAGGATTTTTTCCATCTTTTCTTCTACTCTGACTTCTCTTCGTTTAATAGGGATGGGTTTTCGGATGAAGGCACCTTTGTAACGAGAAAGACTTAGGAGAAGATCTCCTACATAAAGGGTATGCTGAATACGGATACGGTGAGATTTTCCCTCAATGGGGTCAGGGATGTATCCTCTTGTATAATAAATATCTCCTTGTTCGGCTATTTTCTCCAGCTGTCGAGCAAGGTAGCGAAACTTTTTGTACTCTCTGAGACGGGCAAGAAGCTCTTTTTCTGTGAGGTGGTCCTCATCCTCTTCAGAGACCATTTTGGGGAGAAGATATTTTGTTTTGAGGTATACGAGAGTAGCAGCAACTACAAAAAATTCCGAGGCAATATCGATATTGAAAAGCTGCATTGTTCTGAGGTATCCAAGATACTGATCTGTGACAGCAGAGAGGGATACCTCGGTGATCTGAAGCTTGTTTTCCTGAATGAGCTCAAGGAGAAGATCAAGAGGACCCTCAAAATTGGCTATGTGAAGGGTGTAGCCTCGATGGATGATACCAATCACACGTGTCTCCTATCCATACCGTCTCTGACTGGCCATTCCCATGGCAGCACGCACCTTTTCCATCGTAGCTTTGGCAATGGCACGGGCTTTTTTGGCCCCTTCGGCAAGGATCTCATTTACCAAGCCTTTTTTGGCCAGGATCTCTGATCGCTTCCTGTGAAAATCAGCAAAATAATCGATAATGAGTTCTGCCATATGTTTTTTGTCCTCTACACAACCAAGGTCTGCAGCCATGCAGCGTTTGCGAATCTCTTCAATGTGTTCTTTATCTTGACAGAAAACGGCATAATACGGAAAAAGGAGACACTCATCGGGATGACCAGGATCTGTTTTTTTAGGGCGATTGATGTCGGTGATCATTGACATGATTTTTTTACGGATGGTATCTGCATCATCAGAGAGGTAGATGGCATTGTTATAGGATTTGGACATTTTTCGGCCGTCAAGCCCGTTGAGTTTTGGAACCTCAGAAAAGAGAGGTTGGGGTTCTACAAGGACATCGGTTTCATAGGTGGCGTTGAAACGGCGAATGATCTCACGACTGATCTCCAAATGAGGGACCTGGTCTTTGCCTACCGGAACATGGGTGGCCTCATAGAGGGCAATATCGGCTGTCTGAAGCACAGGATACCCTAGAAATCCTAGGTTATCAAGGTCTTTTCCTTTGATTTCTTCCATTTTTTCCTTGTAGGTTGGGTTGCGTTCAAGCCAGGATACAGGGGAGAGCATGGAAAGGATGACAAAGAGTTCACTATGTTCTGGAATGTCGGATTGGAGAAAAAGCACAGAGGTATTGGGATCAATCCCAGCGGCGAGGAGATCAACCACCATATTTTCAATGTAAACCTGGACCTCTGTTTTATACCCTGCTTGATTGGATGTGAGGGCATGCAGGTCAGCAATAAAGTAAAAAGTCTCGTTAGCAGGATCATTTTGAAGTTTTACCCAATTCCTTACAGCCCCAAAATAGTTGCCATAATGGAGATAGCCCGTTGGCTGAATACCACTCAGGATTCGCATATCTTTCTCCTTTGCTATGAAATATCCTGTTCTATCTGTATCTCTTTGATCAAGGGTGGAGGATTATCCAAGTCGTACTGGACGAAAAAGGTTACGTTATCTTTTTGAGAGAGGGTGAGTTCCACCGTATGGGATTTGGGATTTTCCTCTTCTGTGGCCATCTCTTCTGCCCAGAGGAAATCGACGGCATACACATCCGCTTGTTTGTAGAGGGTTTTCTTCCATTCAAGAAACTCTTGCTCAAATTCATGATGGTCCAGGGTAGGGTGGTCTGCTTTGTAGGTTATCACAAATACCTGAAAACGAAACAGAATCTCAGAGAGGGCATCTAGGGCCTCGCGGAGAAGTGTCCCAAATTCCTGACGAAATTGAGGATTGAAAAGGTATTTAACTTCACAGTTATAGGTATTTCCATACCTCACAATAAAAAAGAGGGTATTTTGTAGAATGGGTCTCTGATTCGTAGCCCACCGATGGCCAATGACTACCTGTCGAAAACGCCTCTGGATATCCTGTCGCCATCGGTGAAAAATGTTGTCATAGTCTTCAATTGTTGAGTGAACATTTGCCTCAAAGTGGTCATTGATGATCCGAAACTCGTTTACTAAAACATCGAAGATTGCCAAAAACTCTTTTAACTCGAGCATGGCGTTCCCCTGTAATCTCTGGCGATGTGTTGTCGTACTATGTCGAGAATCTCATCATCCGTTTTCTGCAAAAGCGTTTCTCGCTTGAGGGGAGGATGAAAGATAACCTCAATGGCTTGTCGTGGGTCTACAGCAAATCGGTGCTTGGGACAAAACGAGAAAAGGCCATTGAATGTGATAGGGAGAATATCATAGGCTGTGTTTCGAAAGATATAAACAAACCCCCGTTTGAATCGCTGTAGCTCTCCATTGGGGGTACGGGTCCCCTCAGGAAACATGGCAATAGAGGCATTTCTATCCCCTTGGATCGCTTTTTCAAGCGAGGCCTTGGCTGACTTGAGTTTTTCCCTTTCCATAGAGATACACCCAAGCTGGCGCATAATTCTTCCCCAGAGGGGAATGGAAAAAATAGATTCTTTGGATATCCACTGGATTTTGCCTGGATACACAGCATACAGGAGGGGAATATCAAACATACTGGCATGATTCATCAGGATGAGGTAGGGCTTTGTGAAATCGATATGTTCTTTCCCCACGACTTTAATTGGTCGAAGAGCAAAAAGAAAAAGGAGTTTTGCCCATATCCTGGTGATTGTCAGGATGCTTTTTCCCCTTCCAAAGGTAGCAAGGACAAAAGCAATAAGGGTGAGTCCTATAGTGAGGGGCAAACTCAAGGTATACGAAAGGGCATTGGCAATTACGAGGTGCAAAAAACCTATGAGCCGTTTCAAGGGATCTCTCCTTTTGGGACTTTCTTTTGAGAGTATCATTATACATGAAAGCGAAAAAAACTGCAAGGTTTCTGTTTTCTTTGCTGTTTTGAAAGCCGAACACGCTACGGCTGTGAAATGAAGCAAAAATTTGACCTCCCACAGGAGAAAGTGTATATTTAATAGCCTACGAAAATTGTAGAGTATCAAAGGGGGAAATCCTATGTCAGAGGTAAGATATAAAGTTGAGGGTATGCACTGTGCAAGTTGTGCAGTCCATGTGAAGGCGGCGTTGGAAAAAATTGATGGGGTACACTCGGTTTATGTGGATCTGGGTGGCAAAGAAGCCAGGCTGGTAACGACCAGAGATATTCCTTTTTCTCTTCTCTCCCAGGTGGTGAGGGAGGCAGGATATGAGCTTCTTCCGGACAAGATGGCAGAGGAGAGGGCTCTAAAAAGGGAAAAAATACGTTTACTTCTTGTGTGGCTGGTTACGTTTCCTCTTGTAGTGAAAATGGTGGCAGGGATGGTTTTTCATAGTGATCCTTTGCCCCCTTTTCTTGGAAAGGTTGTCGATCTTGTTGGGAGTGGGGTGGTGATTTTTGGGCTAGGTTTTCCTGTGGTACGGTCTCTTGTTCTTGGGATGAGGCGTTTTTCTTTCACGATGGAGGCTCTCATTGGCATGGGAGCGGTGGCGTCGTTTATCACTGGGCTTTTGCGCTTTTTTCATGTGGAAGTAGAGGATTTTTCTGTGATTGGGGCTATGATTGTGGCTATCTACGAGATTGGGAATGTTATCAAACAGATCTCAACAGGCAAGGCTGGAAAGGCTATTCAAAAACTTGTGGAATTAGGGGCTAAGGAAGCCCATCGTATAGTGGATGGAGAGGTTCAGGATGTTCCTGTGAGTTCTCTCAAAGAGGGGGACATCGTGCTTGTGAAGGCAGGGGAGAAGATACCCTCTGATGGGATTATCCTGGAGGGAGCGGCAAGTGTGGATGAATCCATGATGACAGGGGAGTCTTTGCCAGTGGACAAATCGGTGGGGGAAAAAGTGATAGGGGCGACGGTGAATCTGAACGGATTGATCAAGGTACGCATTGAAAAGGTGGGAGAAAAGACCTTTCTCTCTCAGGTGATCCGGCTGGTGGAAAATGCGACAGCCTCTCAGGTGCCTATTCAACAACTTGCTGATCGCGTAACTGCCTTTTTTGTTCCGGGGATTTTGATGGTGTCTGTGGTTACGTTTATGTTGTGGATGATTTTTCCTGGTGTGATGGAGTATTTCCAGCATTTTTTCCCCTGGATGGTAGGAAAGGGAGAAGGGATTTCTCGAGCCTTGTTTGCAAGTCTGGCGACGTTGGTGATTGCGTGTCCCTGTGCGCTTGGGCTTGCTACCCCCACAGCCCTCATGGTGGGGATGGGAAAGGCTGCCTCTCTTGGTATTCTTATCCGAAATGGTGAGGCTATCGAGCGGATGAAAGGCATTGATACTATTGTGTGTGATAAGACGGGGACCCTCACCACGGGAAAACCTGTTGTCTCTCAGGTCATCACACAAAATCGACCATATCTCTTTGAACTTGCCTATGTTATCGAAAAACTTTCCAACCATCCTTTGGCAAAGGCCATTGAGACCTATGTATTGGGTTTTCTTGAGGCTAAACAGGGGCAGGAAGAGGTAGAGGGTGTGGAGACTCTTCCTGGAAAGGGAATGCGAGGAATGTATCGGGGAGAGAAGCTGGTTGTTGGCAATCTTCGGTATCTGGAAGAAGAGAAGATCCATATACCAGAGGAGGAGAAATTGGCATGTGAAAATGCCTCTCGTCAAGGAATGACAATAGTTGCTGTTGGGTATAGGGGAGACTTTGTTGGAGCATTTGCAATTGCTGACGCGGTAAAAAAGGATTCTTTTGCGGCTATTGCGTCTCTCCATCGGATGGGGTTTCGGACGGTTATGCTTACGGGGGATAACCACACCACAGCAGAGGCGGTAGCCACAGAGTTGGGTATTATGGAGTATTATGCCGAGTTGCTTCCCCAGGAGAAAATTCAAAAGATTCGCATAATGCAACACAATGGCCACAAAGTAGCGATGGTAGGAGACGGGATTAACGATGCTCCGGCTCTCAAACAAGCTGATGTTGGCATAGCTCTTGGTACAGGAACGGATGTGGCTTTGGAGGCAGCCGATGTGGCTTTGGTGAGTGGGAGTCTTGGGGGTGTTCCTCGAGTGTTTTTGCTCTCTCGTATGACCTTTGAGAGGATTACCCAGAATCTTTTTTGGGCGTTTTTCTACAATAGTGTGGCTATTCCTTTGGCTGTGTTAGGCGTGTTGCATCCCCTTGTAGCCGAGGTGGCAATGGCCTTGAGTTCTCTAACGGTAGTGATGAATTCGTTATTACTGGGGAGAAAAATAGACAAAACGTTCGAAAAGGAGTGAGGTGTTTTTATTTGAGTATGGAGAAGAACGTGAGGGGGGGGTTTTAGATGGTGGAAGGAAATTACCAATCTCTCTCTTGGGTAAAAAACTCTGAAATTGATGTAACAGCGGTTTCTACCATCCATTGGATTTCCTCATAGTTGATATTGTATGGAGGCATAAAATAGAGAATATTTCCGAGGGGACGAAGGAGGAGCCCCTTATCCAATGCCCTTCGGTATATTCTGTAACCAATTCGCTTTTCCCAGTCAAAGGTTTTTTTTGTCTTTTTATCTTCAACAAGTTCGATAGCACCTATCATACCTCGTTGACGGTATTCTCCGATCATTTCAAGGTTAGCTAAGGAAGTAGAAGCTTGTTGGAAGAGAAAAGTGGATTTAGAGATATTTTCCTTTAAAACTTGGGTTGTGTCAAAAAGATTGAGAGTAGCTAAAGCAGCAGCACAGGCAAGAGGGTTTCCTGTATAGCTATGACTGTGCATAAAGGCTCGGAGACTTTTGTAATCATCATAAAAAGCCTGATATATATTTTCAGTGGTGAGGGTAAGCCCCATAGGAAGAAATCCTCCTGTGAGTCCCTTGGAAAGACAAAGAAAATCAGGAGAAATTTCAGCCTGCTCACAGGCAAAAAAGGTTCCTGTTCGACCAAAACCAACAGCCACTTCATCGGCAATAAGATGAATGTCAAGTGAGGATGTTATTTCTCTAAGTTTTTTGAGGTAAAGGGGGGGATACATTTTCATACCAGCTGCAGCCTGTACAAGAGGTTCTATAATGACAGCAGCCACCTCATCTCCCCATATGGTAAGGGCTTGTGCCATTTTCTCAAAGCATTCTACTTCACACGTGTCCCTGTTTTTTCCATATGGGCATCGATAACAATCTGGTCCCTCTACAGTTACGGTAGCAAAAAGAAGGGGATGAAAAATCTCCCGATAGAGGCTTATGTCTCCTACTGAGAGAGCCCCTACTGTTTCCCCGTGGTAGGCGTCTGTAAGTTTTACGAAAAGATGCTTTTGGGGATTGTTCGTTTGTCGATGGTATTGAAAGGACATCTTGAGAGCCACTTCTACGGCTGTAGAACCGTTGTCCGAGAAGAATACTTTGGAGAGACCTGAAGGGGCTTTGTGAACAAGACGTTCTGCTAGCATGATGGCTGGGGTGTGAGAAAAATGGGAGAAAATCACTTGTTCTAGGGTATGGGCTTGTTGGGCAATAGCATCTGCTATTTCTTGTCTTGCGTGGCCAAAAAGATTTACCCACCAGCTTGAAATGGCATCAAGGTATCTTTTTCCATGGATATCATATAGCCATACTCCTTCTCCTCTCTCGATCACAAGAGGTGGAAAAGTCTCATGGTCTTTCATTTGGGTACAGGGATGCCAGATGACCGCGAGGTCTCTTTCATTCCATGGTGTCATAGCTTCTCCTTATTCCCACGTAGAGAACGTTATATTCAGCTGGAAGTCCTTGAGGGGTTCGGTATTGAGATTCGTAAACATCAGCAAGGGATTTTATTACCCTGGGTGGAGCCAATTCTTTTTGTTGTCCTGAAGCTCCGATACGAGAAACCGCCTGCATAAGGGAACGAAAATCTGGATAGAAGGGGGTATGATTTTCTTTTTCGAAAATGAAAGGTTCTCTTTTAAAGACGGCAAGAAGGCTTGCGTGAATATCGTTTTCACTCAGAAAATGTATTCCAGAAGGGGAGGAAACTCTCCCATAGAGAGAAAAAAAGGCACGTGTATACGCCTCTCGAAGAGAAGAGAGAGTTCCTTGAACAAAAAGAGAGAAAATGAGCGTTCCTCCCCTCGCAAGAATATGGTGAAGTTTGAAGAAAAAGGCGGGGAGATCTTCCATCCATTGAAAGGTGGCGTTGGATACGATGAGATCAAAGGGGGCTTCGTATCCAAGGGTTTCAGCATCACCACAAAGAAAGGTTATGGGGAGTCCCTCACATCGCTTTTTTGCTACTTCTATCATTCCTTCTGCTATGTCTACAGCGGTGATATGCGCCGACGGAAATTGTAGCGAAAGGGCTTGGGTTAATCTCCCAGTTCCACATCCTATCTCAAGGATGCGGGAAGGGAGAGGGAGACGCTCAGAAAAAAGAAGAAGTTTTTGGGCCATGTGCCACTGAAGAGTGGCATAACGGTCGTATTCACGAGCTCGTAGAGAAAATCTTTTTGCTACAAGATGTTTATTTATCATATGCATTTCCTATCCTTTGAAAGAGGTCCTTCCAATCCTGAAGAAAATCTGGACAAGAGAGAAAGGGAAGATGTCCTGCCCTATCATATGTTTTTTCTCTTGAACATGGAATAGTTTTTGTGATTTCTTTTGCCATATATTCAGTACAAAGGGTATCAGCTGTGCCTCGTAAGATCCAGACATGTGAAGAAATTTTGGGGAGAAGAGATCTTTTGTCCCATTGCATCAGTGCTTCAAGACCGCTTCGGAGAAAAGGGGTTTGAAAAGGGAGGAGATTTTTTTGGGGTGTGGAGAGGAGTGCATGGGCAATATCCTTTTCATGTGGGGCTACACATTGCCATACAAAATCTTGAAGCACAGTAGAGGGGAAAAGAGAGAGTTTTACAAGCATTCTTTTTATCACTCTTTGTGAGAACCCACCTCCATCTTCTCTACAGAACCTGGCTGTTGGAGAGATGAGAATCACGTCACTGATAAAAGGAAATCGAAAAGCAAGTTCTAAAGCGAGCATACTCCCAAGGGAATACCCGCATACCACGCGAGCTTTGGAAGAGATAAAATCCTGGATGACCTTTTTTTCTAGAGTGTCAGGAGAAGTACATTTCCATACCTTGGCAAAATGCCAAAGCCACCCTTGTATCCAGAGTTTTTGGTAGATGGTTTCCGAAAATCCCCAACCAGGGATGAAAAAGCAGCATTTCATGATTTTTTCTCCCGCCACAAACAGAGGGTATGGACAACCTTTTCTATATCTTCTTCGGTATGAGTAGCCATGAGGGAAAACCGCAATCGACTCTCCTTCACAGCTGGGGGTCTGATCGCCGGAACAAATATTCCTTTTTCTCTGAGAAAATGAGAAAGATCAAGGCAAGCCAGGGGGGAGTGCACAAAAAAAGGAACAATGGGAGTTGTATTATCAGAAATATTCCATCCTTGTTGTTGGAGTTTTTTTCTGAAAAGAGAAGAGAGTTCCTGGAGACGTTTCCGTCGCCAAGGCTGCTCAATACTTTTTCTCAGAGCCTCTTGCGATATGGCTGCCACATGGGGGGGAAGAGCGGTAGAAAACATATATCCTCTGGCAAAATGTCTGAGATACTCTATGAGAGAAAAGCGAGAGGCCACAAACCCTCCTTCGCTTGCAAAGGCTTTGGAAAAAGTTCCCATTTCGATATCTACCATTCCCTTTACCCCACATAAGTCCGATGTACCTGAGCCATTTTCACCAAGAATTCCTGTACCGTGGGCATCATCTACCATGGTGAGAAAACCATAGTGACGAGCAATACGTACGATAGTGTCAAGGGGGGCGATATCTCCGTCCATGCTAAAAACTCCATCAGTGACAATCACACCCTTGTGTCCTTGCCATTTCTTTGCTTTGTTTTCAAGATCTTCCATATCCAAATGTCTGTATACTACCAATCGAGCACCTGAAAATCGAATTCCGTCAATGAGGGATGCATGATTCAAACGATCACAGAAGACCACCCATTCTGCATCAAAAAGGGCTGTTATTACCGAAACATTGGTTTGAAATCCGGTAGCGAAAAGAATAGCGTCTTCTTGACCTTTGAGGGTGGCAATTTCTTTCTCAAGTCTTCGGTGAATGGTGTAATTTCCATTTACAAGGCGAGATCCTCCACTGCCTGATCCAAAGGTCTTGAGAGCCTGTATTCCTGCCATAATGAGGCTCTTATCTTCCCCTAATCCTAGATAACTATTGGAACCAAAAGAGAGGTATGTTTTCCCTTCTAAGGTAAGGAATCTTCCTTGAGAAGAGCTTACCTCAACGGGAATACGTCGAAGGTGTTTTTTTTCCAATTCTTCTAAGCGAGAGCGAAAAAGATTCTCATACTCAGCTATCATGATGTTTTTCCTTTGGATGAAGAATACGTTCTATGACACTGACAAAGATATCCTCAGCGTTTTCTATAGCCAATTGTATCTTGCGCATGGAGACTCTCCCAGGTATTCGGGGAAGTATCCCTGCAACGGGAATTCCCGTGAGATAAGCAAGGGTCTTTTGATTGTCTTGTTCTAATTCTTGTCTTTCTCCCTTATTGAGGACAATAGAAAGAATATCCAAGCCATTTTGTTGCAAAAAGTTTACGGAAAGGAGGGTATGGTTAAGAGTTCCCAAACCAGCCAAACCTACTAATACGATAGGAAGTCCTATCGTATGCATAACCTCTGTCATAAGGGTTCCCGTGTCATTGATGGGAACGGCTACTCCTCCTGCCCCTTCAACAATCAAAAGATCGTATTTCTTGCAAAGGGAGAGGTACTGAGAGGCAATGTTTTCAAGATGAATAGGGATTTGGGTTTTTCGGGAGGCGAGGTGAGGAGAAACTGGTTCTTCAAATACGTATCCTTGATGGGCAAGGTGTGTTCCACAGAGATGTTTCACATACTCTACATCAGGAGAAGAGAGTCCATTTTTTTTTCGGATTCCCCCAGTGGCTATAGGTTTAAAATACCCTACTTGGAAACCGCGCTTTTGGAGATGATACACGAGACCGGCTGCGACAAAGGTTTTTCCAATCTCTGTGCCTGTGCCTGTGACAAATACACCTTTCATCCTATACCTCCAAACCAGCCTTTTGTATAAGATGTTTTTCCTGGTGAATAGCAGTACCTGGGGTGGTGAGAAGGTTTCCGACAAGGGAAGCATTTATTCCCACCGTGTAGGCTTTTCCGTACCCTGGACCAAGACGTTCTTTCCCACCAGCAAATCGCAAAGAAGCGTGTGGGAGGATAAAACGGTAGATAGCCATGGTGCGGTAAACCTCTTCTTCTGGGAGAGGAGGTTGATGCTCAAGAGGGGTTCCCTTGATGGGGACAAGGATATTGAGAGGGACAGAGGTTACTCGGAGGGAACGGAGAACAAAGGCCATCTCAAGCCTATCCTCTCGACGTTCCCCTAAACCAAAGATCCCTCCACTGCACACCTCAAGACCAGCCAAAAGAGAAGCCTCGATGGTGCGTACTCGATCGTCAAAGGTATGAGTGGAACAGATGGAAGAAAAATAGGCTGGTCCTGTTTCGAGATTGTGGTGATAACGACTCACCCCAACTTGCCGAAGGGCTCGGAGATGTTCATACGAAAGGGTCCCAAGGGAGGCACAAAGGGAGAGAGTGGTTTCTTTTCGAAGGAGATGATAGAGAGAAAGGATGTTTTCAAAATCTTTTTCCCCAAGGGATCGTCCGCTGGTGACAAGGGAGAAACGGTGGACACCTGCTTTCTCGTATTCTTTGGCCCGTGATAAAGCCGTTTTGGCATCGATGAGAGGGTATTCTTGGATGCCGGTGAAAAAATGTTTTGACTGGGCGCAGTAGGCACAGTTCTCCTCACAACCACCACTCTTGGCGTTAAGGATAGCACAGAGATCAGCTCTCTTTCCACAAAAAACGTGGCGGATCTCATGGGCGGCGGCAAAAAGGCTTTCTGACTCAACCTTGTAGAGTTCGAGAGCCTCTTCAAAAGAAATTTCTCCACCGCTGAGGATACGTTTTTTGAGAAGTGAAACCTCTCTCATGACCACCCTCCCTGAAAGATAAGTATAAAGCAAAGGGCGGAATAAGTCAACTTTTTTCTTTTGTGGTTGACTGAAATATCCCTGAAAAAGCAAACATTTTTTCTTGACAAATCCATCCAAAAAAGATAAAATATACACGTATGGAGGAGACTCATGGAAATCGGAACCGAACAGAAAGGAAGTGTGATGGTGATCCGCCTCTGGGGGGACCTTGATCTCTACCATGCGGGGAAGTTCCGGCAGACATTGGACGATATTTTTGGAAAAGGAATTTATAATCTGGTTTTTAACCTTGAAAAAACCCCTTATATTGATAGTTCAGGGATAGGGGTTCTCGTTTATGCCCGTACGACGGTAACCAAAAAAGGGGGGAAGCTTGCCCTGGTTAATCCACAAGAGACGATTCTCAAGGTGCTTGATATTAGCCGTCTTCGAGCGTTTTTTGATATCTGTGGCTCGGAGGATGAAGCTATCCAAAAATGTTCTTGAATATCTGGGTATATCCTCGGGGGATATGGATACGGCAGATAGGATGGGGGGCGCTCATTCTTCTCGTCATCGTGATGGGGGTGTGGTATGCCAAAGAGGTGTCTTTTTCTCCGGTGGCGGGAATAGGATGGGGGATCATTTTTTGTCTTGAGCTCTGGAGTGTGTGGAGTACCCCCGTTTGGGTGGTAGATCCTGTTCGTCTTTGGGTTTCTCGTCGAGTTTTTGTGAAAACGGAACGATGGTCATTTCAGGATGTAAAGTTTCTTTTCTGGTATGTGGAGCAAAAAGACTGGCGGGGGAAGAGGTCTTTTTCTTATCTTTTTGGGATTGAGCTCAAGGGATCCCCGTGTGTGGTTGGGATTATCCAAGAGAAGGAGTATGCCCAACTGAAAGAAATAGCCCATCATTGTCAGATAGCGATGGAGGTGAGACATGAAACTTCCTGAGGGTATTTACGGTATTGTGACAGAGAAACTATGTGGGGGGAGATCGGTTCTTGAGGTAGCGAGAGACATGATTGCGGGTGGGATTCGTATTCTTCAGTATCGAGAAAAAGAAGATAAACCCAGGCGAGTTCAGTATGAAGAATGTGTTGTATTACGTCAGATGACGAGAGAAGCCGGCGTAGTGTTTCTCGTGAATGATTGGGTAGATCTTGCCCTTGCCTGTGGGGCGGATGGAGTACATATAGGGCAGGAGGATCTCCCTGTTTCTGTTGTTCGGCAACTTCTTGGACCAGAGAAACTTCTTGGACTCTCTACCCATAGTGCCGAGCAAGCCCAGAAAGCTTTTGAATCTGGGGTAGTAGATTATATTGGTGTGGGGCCTCTTTTCCCTACCCAGACAAAGATACATCCGGAAGGACCTGTTGGTCTTTCTTATTTGGATTATGTGGTGAAGCATATCCCTCTTTCTTTTGTGGCTATTGGAGGGATTAAGGAGCATAATATTGGCGAAGTCCTGAAGCGTGGGGCACGTACAGTCTGCCTTGTAACAGAAATTACCCAAGCGAAAAATGTAACCGAAAAGGTCCGTTCCCTGGTACATCGCATGCAACACTATCATACTTTTCAATAGGGGAACAAGAGAACCCTCCACATGTTGCAAAAATCTCTCAAAGAATAAGAATCTTGTGTGTATTCTCTCCTTTTTTGCCCAGAGAGCCCTTTCTTTTTCTCACACAGCAAAGATGTCTCTTCTTTTTAGGGGATAAGTTTGGAGTGTTTTTGAATACCCCTCGGGGATATTTTTTGTGTTTGGTCACTTTCAGCACCTCTTTTTGAACAACAAGAGCATACAACCTGCAAAGAAGAAATCAGAAAGATACGAGGGGGTATGTTTTTTGGGGATGTTTTCAGAAGGGGAACATTTTTCTTCAAAACCCCTTGCAAAAAAACAAAAATGGTGTATAATGAGAGCGTGGGTTTTTGTTGTGGGAAAAATGGGAAAAAGTTGAAAATCAGATAGAGGGAGGATAGTATGGCTGAGAAACCGAAATATGTGTACTTTTTTGGTGCCGGTAAGGCAGAGGGTAATGGTAAAATGAAAGACCTTTTAGGAGGGAAGGGAGCCGGTCTTGCTGAGATGACAAGTATTGGACTACCTGTGCCGGCAGGATTTACAATTACCACAGAGGTGTGTGAACTCTACTATAAAAACAACCGACAGTATCCCGATGGACTGAAGGAAGAGGTTGAAGAACACCTCAAGCGTCTAGAGAATCTGGTGGGCAAGAAGCTGGGTGATCCCGAAGATCCTCTTCTGGTATCGGTACGGTCGGGAGCCCCTATTTCTATGCCAGGTATGATGGAGACTATCCTTAATCTTGGGTTAAATGACAAATCAGTGGAGGGGCTTGCAAGGAAAACAGGCAATCGCCGTTTTGCCCTGGATGCCTACCGCCGATTTATTATGATGTATGGGTCGATTGCCATGGGGGTACCGCGAGAGGAGTTTGATGAAGCTTTTGATCATATCAAAGAGGCAAAAACGCGCAAACGCCTTGGTATTCCTCGGGGGCAGAAGGTTCAGGATACCGATGTGAATGAAGAAGAACTTGAGGAACTTATCAAAGAGTTTAAAGAGATCTACAAACACCATGTGAAAAAAGATTTTCCCCAGGATCCTCATGAGCAGTTGTGGGGGGCTATCCGGGCAGTGTTTGATTCCTGGATGGCGGACAAAGCGGTGACCTACCGGAAGGTCGAAAAGATTACGGGGATTCGGGGGACAGCCGTCAATGTTGTGCAGATGGTCTTTGGGAACAAAGGAGATACCAGTGGGACGGGTGTGTGTTTTACCCGTGATCCAAGTAGTGGAGAAAACGTCTTCTATGGGGATTTTCTTCCCAATGCACAGGGAGAAGACGTGGTGGCAGGTATTCGTACACCTCTCAAGCTCTCGGAATTTGAAAGAACCATGCCCGAAGCTTACAAGCAGCTGGTAGAGGTACGCAAGATTCTTGAGACCCATTACAAGGACATGCAAGACCTGGAATTCACTGTAGAAGAAGGAAAACTCTACATGCTTCAGTGTCGGAGTGGTAAGCGTACTCCAATGGCAGCCTTCAAGATAGCCGTAGACATGGTGAACGAAGGTCTTATCACCAAAGAGGATGCTCTCATGCGTATCCGTCCTCAGGATATTGAGGGACTCTTCTATCCTATTATTGATCCGTCGCAGAAAGAAGAACTCAAGAAAAACTTTATTGTCCAAGGGATTGATGCCGTACCTGGGGCCGCTACGGGACGGGTTGTCTTCACGGCCAAAGAGGCTGAAGAATGGGCTGCGAAAGGTGAGAAAGTGATTCTTGTGAGAAGAGAAACAAGCCCTGAGGATGTTGGCGGAATGCATGCTGCCCAGGGTATCCTGACCTCGACGGGAGGAAAGACATCTCATGCTGCTGTGGTGGCCAGAGGATGGGGAAAATGTTGTATTGTCGGGTGTGAAAAGATGGAGATTGACTACACCAAAGAAGAGTTTCGAGTAGGTGATATTGTGGTGAAGAAGGGAGATGAGATAACCCTCAATGGAAGTACTGGAGAGGTTTTCAAGGGTGCTATGAAACTCATCAAACCGACTCCACCCGAACAATATTATACCTTGATGAAGTGGGCTGATGAGATCCGTCGACTTCGGGTTCGCACGAATGCCGATACCCCCTATGATGCTGAGAATGCTATTGAAATGGGGGCAGAAGGGATTGGACTTTGTCGCACGGAGCATATGTTTTTTGATACAGAAGAGCGCCGTTTGGCTATCCAGAGTATGATTATTGCTGATACCTATGAACAGAGAGTCAAGGCTTTGGAGAAACTTTTGCCCTTCCAACGCAATGACTTCATAGGTATTTTTAAGGCCATGGATGGAAAACCTGTGACCATTCGTCTCATTGATCCTCCCCTTCATGAGTTTGTTCCTCATGGCTGGAATGGCCAAGAGGTTCTTGCCCAAAAACTCAAGGTGCCTGTGGACAAGATCCGTCAAAGGGTGGCCCAACTTGAGGAAGCCAACCCTATGCTTGGTCATCGTGGATGCCGTCTTGCTATTACGTATCCGGAGATCCAGGATATGCAGGTGAGGGCTATCATGGAAGCGGCCTGTGAGTGTTCCAAACAGGGAGTCAAGGTATTTCCTGAGATTATGGTTCCTCTTGTGATGGACAAGAAGGAGTTTGAGATTCTGGAGAAACGTATCCGAGAGGTGGCTGACAAGGTTCTTGAGGAAAACAAAATGAAGATAGAGTACAAGGTAGGAACAATGATTGAGGTTCCTCGGGCAGCCCTTCTTGCTGACAAGATTGCAGAAAGAGCAGAATTCTTCTCCTTTGGAACGAATGATCTCACCCAGATGACCATGGGGCTTTCACGTGATGATGCGGGACGTTTTCTCCCAGATTATGTAGACGAAAAGAAAACAGGGATTTTCAAAGCTGATCCCTTCCAGTCTCTTGATCAAGAAGGGGTGGGTATGCTGGTGAAATGGGCTATCGAAAAGGGACGTTCCACTCGCCCAAATCTCAAGATCGGTATCTGTGGGGAACATGGTGGGGATGCGGCTTCAGTGAAGTTCTGTCATAGGGTAGGGATGGATTATGTGTCGTGTTCGCCGTTCCGGGTCCCTATTGCCCGACTTGCTGCAGCGCAGGCAGTGATAGAAGAGAAACGCGCAAAGGAAAAGTGAAAAGCGTGGGGTCGTCTCTGGAGGTGAGACGGCCCTACCTTTTTTGATTCTGGGGGCGTTTGACTTTTTCTTTTTTGCGTGTTATCATGTAAACAAAAAAACATGTGTTTTCCTCCTCAGGAGTGAGAGAAACAGAACGCTAGAGGACCAAGAAAAGAAGGGGAACTATGTTTTCATCTTTGTCTTGAAGAGAAAACTTCACTTTGAGAGGGATCTTGTCGTATGATTAAAGAAGGGAGGATCGTGTATGAGAGAGGTGAGAAAAAAAGCATGGGGGATAGGGCTTGTTCTTCTTTTGAGCGGGTGCAATGTCTTCAGTGTCTTTAATACTACTGATGTTTCTCAAGAGACCAATGTAGATTATCTCCTTGGGCTGGGGGAATACTATATTCAGAATATGGAGTACGACAAGGCGTATGAGGTCTATAGCCGTGCGGTGGATCTCGAGCCTGAGAATGCCAAAGCCCTGGAGGGGCAGGCTACGGCAGCCCTTTACCGTGAAGTACCTTATACCAATGTGATTCTTGCCATTGTGAAAAAAGACAGTACGCGTATTTCTCGGAATGGACTGTACAGGGCTGCAGGAACGGTATGTAGAAATATGCTCAAGATTATATCCGGTGGGGCAAAAGGGCTTGCTTCCAATGATGTCCAGGTGAATACGGTGTTTTTTTTGGTAGGAAATCTGTATGCCGTGTTTCTTGAGCTTGATAGTAATGGGAATGGAAATGTGGAAAATGATACCAAGGATCTTTTTATCCTGAACAAGGACTTCACCGTCGATAACAATACCACAAACCGCTCGTTTGTTGATCTTGCTCAGGCTGGGATAGTTTTCCAGAAACGGCGTGCCACCATTCTTGTCCTTCTCAGTTACAGTGATGTGAGCCTATCCAACATTATGGGGCAATTGGTGAGTGAGCAAACCAAGAATTTGTTTGGTTCTTTGACGGAGGGTTTTTCGGCGATTCGGTCTTCTGTCGAAGAGATTTTGGCTATGAGTGCCTCAGCTACCAATCTCCTTGGGACCAATAATCCTGATCAGGTCACCAATCTTATTGTTCAAGGGGGATATCCTCAAAATCCCGCCGGATACACAGCTTTTACCAATGATTTGGCTCAGGCAGGGATAACAAACTGGCATGAGGTTACCAATGCCTTTCCTGATTTAGTTGGGGGACTAGATGCAATCAGTAATTATTTTGGTTTGTAGGAGGGGGGCATGAAGTGGTTTCTTGTGTGGGTGGGGATGTTTTCCTCACTCTGGGCGGTGGAGTGGAAGCTTCGTCTTCCGACGGATGTCTTGGCAACAGGGGGAGCAGGGGTGGCTGCGGAGGATAAGACAGGACTTCTCTTTATGAACCCCGCGGTGTATGCTGTGAGGGGAGAAAGGCGTTTTCTGCTTGGCACAGGAGGAGGAGGGGCAAATCTTTCGCTTGTTGATATGTATGAGGTGTATCAGCATCTCTCAAAGAATGCCTATGATCTTGCAACGCTCTCGTCGGATCAGTGGAAGAAACTTTCTTCTCTTGCCCTTTATGCTTCCGTGATTGGGCCTTTCTACCTGGGGTATTTAGGGAACAATGTGGGGATGGTGCTGTTTAATGATTTTCGCACTTTTGTGAAGCAAAAGGCCTCGCCGATTTTGCCCTATTTTGAATGGGCAAGTTATCTCGATATGGGGATTCAGATGGGGGCTGGGTTTAGTGTGCCAGATATTGGCATTCTTCCACGGCATGGAAGGCTGTATGCGGGCATAGCCATTAAGATTCTCAATCGTTTGCAGTATGTGAATCCGAGACTCTCTGTTCTCGAACTGATAGACAAAGTGAATGCCCTTTTCTCATTTCAGGATGGTTTTTTGATGGGGCAGGCGATTGGCTCAGATGTGGGGCTTCTCTACAAGCAGGACAAATGGCGGGTTGGTTTTGTAGTGAGGGATTGGTTTACGACGAGTTTTCAATGGGTGAAGTACGATGCTCATTTTAAGGTGGTTTCAAACGAGGTGGGTATTACCACGTGGTGGCCATCTCTGGATGTAGGGGTCAGTTATCAGTTGGGGAGTATCTTCTCTCAGTACTTCGTGGGGAATGTGGCCTTGTATGCCGATATGGTCAATATCACTGACTGGCGGGAAAACGGGTGGCTCAAGACACGATTTGGAGTGGAAGGAAGGATGATTGGTTTTCTTCTTCTTCGGGCAGGGCTTTACAAAGGGTATCCTACGCTTGGGGTAGGGCTTGATTTTCCTTTTGTGAAGACGCATATAACGTATTATACAGAAGAACTTGGAACGATACCAGGAGCCTCTCCGTTGCCTATTCTTGTGGGTGAAGTCCAATGTGTGTTTTAGGACCCCCTGGGATTCTCATACCAGAGGACGGAAGGGATGTCTTTTTTTCTTTGCTGGGGGAAACGGTCTTTCAGAGGGGCAAAGGTCTTTTCTCACAAAAAGTACTTCCTAGGGGAGAGAAAACTTGACAAAAGGATTTTTGGTGCTATAATAAAATTGAAACTCTAGTGCAGTTCAGGAGGAAAAGATGAGAGGAGGAAAGATATCGACAGGTTGTGAGGGGTTGGATATTCTTCTTCGGGGAGGTTTTCCAGCAGGGGGGATATGTCTTGTGGAGGGGTTGCCCGGCACAGGGAAAACAACCCTAGGGCTTGGTTTTCTCCGGCAGGGGGTCACGCAGGGAGAGGACGTGCTGTTTATTTCTCTTGAAGAACCTCAACAACAGATCAAAAAGTTTTTTCCCGATCTCTTTTTGGACAAGATTCGTTTTCTTGATGTGAGCCCTTCTTCAAGTTTTTTTACAGAAAATAGGATCTATGACGTTTTTACCCCTGCTGATGTAGAGAGGGATCCTCTCACCCGCCGCATCTATCAGGAAATAGAGGCGGTAAAACCGACTCGAATCCTGATTGATTCTGCAACTCAGTTTCGATTTCTTGCCAATAATCCGTACCAATTTTTGCGATATATGATTTCGTTTTTTTCGTTTCTTCGAGAACAGGGGATCACCACCCTCTTTACCTCAGAACCGGATGAGGCGCATCAGGATGTTGTGGATATACGCTACAATGTGGATTGTGCTCTCAGGCTTACGAGAACAAGCGAGGAGATGACACTCGAGGTTCTAAAGGATAGGTCTTCGAATTTTCGGGCAGGAAGGTTTGATTATCGGATTACGGAAAAGGGGATAGTTGTCAGTGTTCTCCCAGAAATAAATGAGGTGAAAAAACTTTCCTTCGTGAAGGAAGCAGTCACCGATACCTTTTCTTCGGGGGTACCCCATATTGATGAACTCTTGGGTGGAGGTTTTCCCTTTGCTTCGGTGACCCTCATTACTGGTCCTTCTGGGGTTGGCAAAACAACCTTTCTGATGCAGTTTCTCAAACAACTTGCTCTTCTGAACCATAGGATTCTCTACTACAGTTTTGATGAGAGAAAAGAAAGCATCATTGCCCGTTGTGAGTCTGTGAATATTCCAATCACGTCCCTTCTTGATCAGAAGAAGTTAGTGCTGTATGAATTTTTTGGGGAGAGCCAATCCTCGTATGAACTGATAGGACAGACTCTTGAGTTTCTCACCCAGCACAGAATGGATGTTTTGGTCCTTGATTCTGTCAATACCTTTGTAGAGTATTATGGAAAGGAGAAAACCATTCGTCCCCTTCTTCTTTTTTGCAAACTTTTGCTCAAAATGGGGGTGACGGTTTTTTTGATCCATGAGGATTCAAAAGTGATTTCCACGGAATTTCAGGCGACCCAGTACAATCTCAGCAATATCACAGACAATATCCTTTTTCTTCGGTATATTGAGGTGGCTGGAACTATCCGTCGTGCTATTGGTGTTCTCAAGAAGCGTCTTGGAGGGTTTGAGAAGACGATGCGAGAATTTGAAATCACGCCATATGGTATCAAGGTCGGAGAACCTCTCACGAGTCTTTCTGGGATACTTACTGGCAATCCTATTTTGAGAAAGGAAGGGGAAAAGGGGTGAGGTATGAAGGGCAATCCTGTGATTGCCTACTGGCTGACCAATCCTGAGGACAGAAAAACAGTAGGGGATTTTTTGAGAGAGTGTGGGTATAGTGCCCATGAAATAACAGAGCCGGCACATCTCTCTTTTCCTTTGGATCTTCTTGTCATAGATGGGGTTTCATTTGCAGAGAATAAAAAAACCATTGCGATGTATAGGGAGAAGAGTCCGTATTTTGTTCCCTGTCTCCTTGTAACCACCAACGAGTATGTGTCGTATGAGAAGGACAATCTTGTAGAGCTGGTGGATATGATTCTCTATCTTCCTGTAGAGAAGGTGCAACTGCATGCCACTCTCCGGAGTCTCTTGCGGGCTCATAACTATGCGGTAGTCCTCTGGGAGGAGAATCAGAGGTACAATGCCTACATGGAAAACATCCTTGAGCTTCTTGCTGATCATTTTGGGCTGTATTCTCTCCGGTTTGACAAAGTACAGGCTACTTTCTATTGCTCGAAAAACCTCTCTATTCTCAAGGATGGAGGACTACGGAGCTTTGCCGATCTTCGAGAGATCTTTCATCCGGAGGATTGGGCCCTTGTGGATTATACGTTTGAGGAGTTTTTTTATACCCATGATCAGGATTTTGCAGATATTCAGGTCCGTCTTCGCAAGGATGGAGAATATAGGTACACCAATATGCGTTGGTATGTCCAACGAGATGAGAAAAAGTCACCTCAGGTCTTTGATATTCTCCTTTTGGATATAGAGGATCTGTATTCTCAACAAGAAGAGTTAAGGACAGCACTTGAGGGGCAAAAAACGTTGATTCGTGAGATATTTCATCGAACCCGCAACAATATGCAGACTATTTTGAGTCTTCTCTCTTTGTACAAGTATCGGTGTGGAGGGGCGGAAGGGGTTTTTCAGGATATTGAGGCAAAGATTCGGGCGATGGCCAAGCTGCATGATATGCTCTATCAGGGCAAAACCCTCACGGAGTTTGACGTAGGTCACTATATTCAGGAGATCACTGTGGTGATCTCGCAAATCTATGAGAGGGATATTGGCTGGGACTTGCATCTTGAGGAGAATCTTTTTCTTTCTGTGGATAAAGGGATAGCGTTGGGAATTGTGATTACCGAACTCATTCAGAATAGTTTCAAGCATGCCTTTTGTGAGGAGAATCATCCGCGGGTGAGGATTGTGCTCAAGAGTGAAGGGGAACATCTTTGTCTCGAGTATGAGGACAATGGGAAGTGGCATGAGCCAGAAGGAGACCACACCTATCACCTTGGTCTTGACCTCATCACGACCATGGTCACGGGAACGCTTCGTGGGACATACCAGAGGATTCCAGGGAAAAACTATCATGCCATGATTTGTTTTGGTGGTAACACACAGAAATATTCTCAGTAAAAGAGACGGATGGTCTTCTGGGAGAGACGTTGACTTTTTTTCTTCTTTTCCTTAGACTATAAGGAAAAAGAAAAGAGGATGTCCATGGCTTTTCCATCGGTTGAAGAACAGCTTTCTCTTCTCACTCGGGGAGTGGTAGATATTGTGCCTTTTGAGGATCTGAAGAAAAAGCTTGAACGTTCTTGTCAAGAGAATGTTCCCCTTCGTGTCAAGTTTGGCGCGGATCCTTCTGCACCAGATCTCCATCTTGGACACACCGTTGTACTTCGTAAACTTCGGCAATTTCAAAAATTGGGTCATCATGTGATCTTTTTGATTGGGGATTTCACGGGAATGATTGGGGATCCCACAGGCAAGTCTACAACACGCAAAAGGCTTTCTCGGGAAGAGGTGCTTGCAAATGCCGAAACCTACAAAACGCAGATATTCAAGATTCTTGATCCAGATCGTACCGAGATTGTTTTCAATAGTTCCTGGTGTTCGGAGATGCGGTTTGCAGAGGTGCTGGATTTGACAGCAAGGTATACCGTGGCCAGACTTTTGGAGCGTGAAGACTTTGGGAAGCGTTACCGTGAGGGCAAACCGATTTCTCTTATCGAGTTCATGTATCCCTTGATCCAGGGGTATGATTCGGTGGCACTTCGGGCTGATGTGGAATTGGGGGGGACGGATCAGACCTTCAACCTTATGGTGGGGCGTGAGCTTCAAAAGGAGTATGGCCAAGAATCTCAGGTTATTCTCACCATGCCGATTCTTGAAGGAACGGATGGAACACAGAAGATGAGCAAATCTCTTGGAAATTATATTGGTATCAATGAGCCGCCTTCTCAGATTTTTGGCAAGATTATGTCTATTCCGGATACGCTTATTCTGAAGTATTTTGAGCTCCTTACCGATGTTTCTCCAGAGACCTTGAAGCGCTACGAGCAGGAGATGAAACAGGGGGCGAATCCTCGTGATTACAAGATTCTTTTGGCCAAGGAGATTGTTGGGTTTTATTATTCGAAAAGTGAGGCAGAGGCTTGTCATGAGGAGTTTGAGCGTATTTTTCGGCAGGGGGGGACGCCGGATGAGATGCCAATTTTTTCTCTTTCTTCTCCTATGGCGCTTATTGATATCCTGGTGCAGAGTGGGACGTTGCCTTCTCGGAGTGAGGTACGTCGTATGGTTCAACAACAGGCTGTCTCTCTTGATGGGGAAAGGGTGAGTTCTGAAACAGTAGTACTTCATCCTGGCCAAGAGCGGGTTATCAAAGTAGGAAAACGAAAGTTTTTGAGAGTCCAATGAGGTGTCCTTATTGTCTTTCTTCTCATGTTCGATTGTGGCATGCAGATGGGGATAGGCTTTATCAGTGTAGGCGATGTCACTCGAATATCAAGCTCTTTTGTAGTCCTGTGGACGTCTACGATGAAACCTATTTTCAGGAGCATTATGAGCAGGTGTATGGCAAATCCTACGAAGAGGATGAGCCTATGATTCGGAGTTATGCCCTTCGTCGGTTAAAAGAGATCCAGAAATATGTGCCGGGAGGGGTACTGGTGGATATTGGGGCAGCATATGGTTTTTTTTTAGATGAGGCACGTCGGGTGGGGTATGAGGTTATGGGGGTTGAGATTCATGAGGGTTCTATTCGGTATATTCAAGATAGGTTTGGGTATCCGGTGTATCGCTCCCTGGAGCTTGTAGAGGGAGATGTTGATGTGGTGACGGCATGGTTCACCCTTGAACACATGATGGATATTGAAGGTGTTATGCAGATGGTGGTGAGTAAACTCCGTGTTGGAGGATGTCTCGCTCTTGGACTCCCCAATGGGTATGGGGCTTTTGCCCGTTTTCGGAAAAGGGAGTATTTTCGATGTCGTCCGGTAGAACATTGTACGGAACCGTCTTTGAAAGGAATCAGGGCTCTTTTGAAAAGGTATCATCTGAGAATCGTTCATACGGAGATCTTTGGGCTCCATCCTGAACGGATAGGGTTGCCGTCTCGTCGTTTCTGGCAGAATCTTCAAAAAAAGCTTCGACTTGGGGATACGTTTGAGGTGTATGCTGTGAAGCAAGAAGGCTGACAAAGAAAATAGGCAAGAGTACGCTTTGGGCGAGGAAGGGGTGAGGCGTGTCGCAAAAGACACTTCGTATTGGAGAGATAGAGTTTCCTTTTTGGGCTGGGGCTGCTCCTTTGGCGGGTTTCTCCCATAGGGCGTATCGAGATTGGATGAGGCAATGGGGTGCAGGCTTCGTTGTGAGTGAAATGGTGAGTGTTGAGGGACTCTACCGAGATCAGAAAAAAACCTGGATGCTTCTTGATGTCTTTGAGGAACCCCTCCCCTGGATCCAGCTCTTTGGGAAAAGTGAGTATGCAAAGTGGTATACTGTGGCACGAAAGGTTATCAGTCGGTTGGGGGTGAGGCTGATTGATGTGAATTTTGGGTGTCCCGTAAAAAAAGTCGTCAAAACAGGAGCGGGATCTGCTCTTCTTGTCTCTCCTCGTGGCATGGCGGATATTGTGAGAGCACTCAAGGATGCAGGGGCAATAGCTACAGCCAAGGTACGTTTGGGGGTTGAGACGCCTCTTTGGGAAGCGTTTGTTCCCGCATTAGAGGAAGCGGGTGTGGATGCGATTACGGTGCATGGAAGGTATGCGGTGCAAATGTATGCTGGAGTGGCTGATTGGGAGAAAATAAAGGATATCCGTCAGTGTTATCAAGGTGTGCTTATTGGCAATGGAGATATTACACGTCCGGAACTCGCGATCCAGAGAAAAGAGGAGAGTGGAGTAGATGGGGTGATGATTGGGCGGGCAGCTCTCGGGATGCCATATATTTTTCGCCAAATTCGGGACTATGTGGAAACGGGAACGTATCAGAAGCCTTCATTTGAGGATATCAAGGAGATGCTTTTGGAGTATGCCAGTGTGTATTTGCAAGTCAACAAAACCTCTACCCTTGTGCCTATCCGAGGGATACTTCTTTCGATGATCCATGGTATCCCTCATGCTCGGCACCTACGACAGACACTTTCCCTGGTGAAGACGTATGAGGACTTGTCTTTGCTTCTGAAAGAGGGGGGAAAGGGATGATGCCTTCTGAATCAGGAAAGAGGAGAGGGGATTCTTCATGCTGTTCTTCGGCAGAGAGAAAATCCTCCACGCGGGGGGAGTGAAGGTCGCAGGGGGCAGAGGATATCCCATGACAGGTGATGAAAAATTGAGCGCGCTTTATGACCACACCCATTTTTTTCAGGGCTTCAAAAGAAAGAGGACCATGTTTTCTGGCCGTGAGGATGCGTTTTGCTGAGGTGACCCCAATTCCTGGTACACGGAGAAGAGTCTCATAATCAGCTGTGCTCACCTCAACCGGAAACATTTCTCTATGCGTAAGTGCCCACCAGGTTTTTGGATCAAAACGTTCATCAAGAAAGGGGGTGTGATCAAAAAGCTCATCTACCTCAAAATGGTAAAACCGCAAAAGCCAATCGGCCTGATATAACCGATGTTCCCGTTTGAGAGGAGGCATGGTTGTCAGAGAGGGGAGGCGACTATCGATGTTAACGGGTGTATAGGCTGAATAATAGACTCGCTTGAGGTGAAATTTGGTGTAGAGGACGTGAGAGAGGGTGAGGATCTGCTTGTCACTATCCGGTGTGGCCCCTACAATTACCTGGGTAGATTGTCCTGCAGGGACATAGAGAGGGGCTTTGTATCCTTTTTTCTTGTCGCCAAGGAGAGTATGTCGCTGATCTTCGATGTATCGCATAGTGGAAAATACAAGCCTCCCCTGTTTGTCTGGGGCAAGGGCATGAAGCGATCGTTCAGAAGGGAGTTCAATGTTGGCACTGAGTCTATCAACATACCTTCCCGCCTGGTCGAGAAGTTCGTGGCTTGCCCCGGGGATAGCCTTCATATGGATATACCCCGTGAACCCCTGCTTCAGGCGAAGGTTTTTGACAACTTCAAGCATAAGCGCCATCGTCGTATCTGGACTCTGAAAGACCCCAGAACTCAAAAAAAGCCCTTCGATATAGTTTCTGCGATAAAATTCCATGGTAAGAGTGACAAGCTCCTCAGAAGAAAACAGGGCTCGTGGGATGGTATTGGACCTGCGATTGATACAGTAGGCACAATCATAGATACAAATATTGGTGAGGAGAACCTTGAGAAGAGAGATGCACCTTCCATCGTCTGACCAACTATGGCATATTCCTGCCCGTACGGTAGAACCAAAACCCCTTGGGGGATACCGTTCACTTCCAGAACTGGCACAAGAGGCATCGTAGCGAGCTGCACCCGCGAGCAAAGAAAGTTTTTCAGAAAGGGTCATGGGATCGTTTCCTTCAAAGACATCATACGATAATCTCAGAAAAAAAGCAAATTTTCCCACCGCTCTTTTTGCGAAGAAGGAAAAAGGCGTCAGGGTATATTCACCGAGAGATGGGCTTTTCTTCTAGAAGGACAAGGGTTTTTCCGACTCCTAACCAGCACCACTCTCCGGAAAGGGGATGGCGTAGATAATAGAGGTGCTGGATCTTTCGAAGGGAGACCTCAAGGCGAGAAAATCTTTGAGACAGAGGATCAAAAACAACCACCTCAAGGATATCAGGATTCTGAAAGCCTACAATCACATAGTGCCATGTTCCCTGACGGTAGAGTTTTGCTGAGGAGAGGAAGTAACGTACAGGGATAGACACTGTTTGGAGAATGAGGTTAGTGATTTTATTGTTAGTTTCTCGCTGGGGGGAGGCATATACAAAGAAGGCATTCGTATAGGCTGGTCTGGAAAAAACGGGAGTCAAACCCTGATATCCAGACTTCCATGGGAAGTCAATAGGCTGGGCATAGAGGAAAAGAAATCTCTCTTCTTCCAAAGGGTCTTCACTCATGAGAGCATAGCGGTTTTGTCCTGGTTTTCCTGGCCGGATAGAGAATGGCATAGGCCAGTCTCGTGTCATGCGGGGAAACTGGCTACCCATCGCCGAGAGGTAGTATCCTACTGAGGAAGATGGTGGCAGATAGGGAGGAAGAGCAGTCTCATAAGACCAAAAAGGCTCACCCGTTTTTTTGTATTCTTCGAGCCAGAGGAAAAAACCCTTTACCTGATCAGAAGGGTTTGAAGATTGGAGGAGAGAGAGAGCATTTTCTGCAGGTGGAACGCTATCAAGCAGAAAGGCCTTCCATTGATGTTTGTCAATACCGAGACGCTCGGGGCGTAAACGAGAGAGAATCTCCTTGGCTTTGGTTTTGTCTTTTTGGATGTACCAGTACCAGAGACCATAGTAGTAAAGAGTTTCATCCGTGACCTGGATTTCAAAGGCTTGTCGGAGGATCTGGATAGCAAGAGAATACTGTTTGCCTTTGAAGGCAGCGATGCCAGCCCGCCCAAGTAAAAATGCCCTTTCTTCACTCGTGTTGGTGAATACGTTGGTAAGGGCAAGGTAGGAGAGGTAGGCCGATCGATAGGCACTTGTGTCCTCAAGACTAGAGACAAACTCGTTGGAAAATGCCTGGACAAGGGTAGGATGGAGAGTCAAGTTGGAGATTCGGTGATTGAGAAAAAGACGAAATTGGAGATATGCCTTCTCAACCTCCCCCACAGTGGTATCACGGAGTTTTACCTCGAAGACCTCGTTTTGTTTCTCGCTTGCTTCTTTGTGGGTTTCAGGTGAAGGAGAAAGCTCTGTGATGGTTTCTGCTTTTGTTGCTTTTCCACAGCTGAGGATGAGACAAAAAAGGCCTGCAAGAAGAACATAAGGTTTCATGCGTATCCTCATTATCATTTTTTCTTCCTTTAGGATAGAGAAACAGGGGAAAAAAATCAAGTTCATGGTGAGAAGAGGCTCCCTTCTCCATGCAAAAGGACTTTTCTTGGTAGGATTTTTTGTTGTCTCTTTTTCGGGAAAAGGCAGGGGAATGGGACGAGCAAGAAGAGGGTTCTTTTTACCATTGCTTGCATTTTTTTTCGTGGTTCTTTAGCATAAAAAAATAGACTTTTCCAAGGGGTTTTTGTATGAAAGAACAAGGATTATACCGAGTGGCTTTTGGGTTGGCACTTTTTACGATTGCCTACAATGTAGCAGAGGGAGTGATCTCGATGATCTTTGGTCTTTCTGATGAGAGTTTAGCCCTCTTTGGGTTTGGGGTAGATAGTTTTGTTGAGGTGATCTCTGGGGTGGGAATTGCTCATATGGTGTACCGTATCTGGAAGTTCCCTGCCAAAGAAAAAAGCCAGTTTGAGCAGACAGCGCTACGAATCACGGGGGTAGCGTTTTATCTTTTAACGTTTGGGCTCGTGATCTCAGCTTTTTCCAATATTTTACGGGGACATAAGCCAGAAACCACTTTTTGGGGGGTAGTGATTGCTGGGGTTTCAATTCTCACCATGGGCTTTTTGGTTTTTGCAAAGAAAAAGGTTGGTAGGCTTCTTCATTCAGAGGCGATTCTTGCTGATGCCAATTGTACGCTGGTGTGTATGTATATGTCTTTTGTGCTTTTGATAAGTAGTGGGTTGTATGAGATATGGGGTATCTCATATGTGGATAGCCTTGGAGCCCTTGGGCTTGCCTTTTTCTCTTGGAAAGAAGGCAGGGAAAGTTTTGCCAAGGCCCGGGGGGAGTCGTGTGAGTGTGGTCATGAATAAGAGGAGTTGCCTTTTTTTCTTTTCCTGCTTATAATAATGGGTATCCTGATGGGGAGGCTTGAGACCGATGGATGTAATTGCAGTCAATGGGAAGATGATTACTGATCGAGATATTGATAGGGCGCTGATTCGATATATTGTTCAGCTTGAAGAGGATGATCGCCCCTATGAGCCCACAAAGGAGAATCTGAAGTTCTTGCGTGTAGAGGCTTCCAATGCCCTGATCTCTCGTCTTCTTCTTCTTGAGAGGGCAAAGCGACAAGGTTGTATGGTCTCGGATGAGGATGTGGATGGGGAGATGGAAACTATTCGTTCCTCCTTCGAGAGCATCGAAAACTGGGAAAATAATCTCATTCTTTTCCAATTATCGGAAAATGAGGTTCGTGAAGAGGTTCGGGGGGATATGCTTATTGAACGGCTCATTGATATGGAATCCGCCAAAGAGCCTATCACTGAGGAATTGGTTTCTTCGTTTTATGAAATGAATGCGCAATTCTTGAGGGATCCCACACTTTATACCTTTTATGAGATTTCTGCTTCAACCCGAGAGAATCTGGAGGAGATTGTTCGTTATGTGAGAACGACACAGGATATGATAGATCTTGAGAATTATGTGAAGGGGAAGGGGGAGACATTTTTGCATCATGTTGATGTGGTAGAGGGGAGTATTCCTGAAGAGGTACGGGCGATATTGTCGGATATAGGGGTTCAGGAAATTGGAACGATGGTCCTTCCGGATGGAGGGTATGTAGTTTACAAGCTGATCTCTCGTCGAGAGGGGAAACAACGATCTCTTGAGAGTGTTCGAGAGGATGTGAAACGTTATCTGGAAAAAGAGAGACGGACCAAAGCCTATGAACGTCTCCTCGATGAAGAGATGGAAAAAGCAGATATCAGGTATCTTCATGTCGAGTATTTTGAAAACCGTTAAGATAGGGGATGGCGTTTCTTTTGTTTTTGTCATGGGATTTTTTCTGGTCTTAGCGTTGGTTGGTTGGAGTGGGGGGGAAGGATCGTGGGTCGAGATACGTATAGAGGGGCGTAGGTATCGGTATCCTTTGGGGGATGATCGGGTGATGGTCTGGCAGAGTACCCATGGGAAGGGAAAAATAGAAATCAAGAAAGGAAAAGTTCGTATGCTTGAATCTGATTGCCCAGACCATATCTGTGTGAAAAAGGGATGGATTTTCCGAAAGGGTGATGCCATCATCTGTATGCCGAACCATGTGGTTGTTGAGATTCTCGGAGAGACGAAGGGGGAGTGGGATGGGGTTACTGAATGATATTGATGAGTTTGAGCGTCTTTCTCCCGAAGGACAGGAGTTTTTGGTGGCCTATTTGGTCGCTGTGGCATCTCTTCTCTCGGTAGTGGATGGCTGGATTCCTAAACCTCTTCCCCTTGCTAAAATCGGACTCGCCAATATGGTCACTCTTGTGCTTGTATTGCGTCGTCGCTATCGGTTGTCTTTGGTGGTGGCTTTTTTTCGGGTGGTGGTGAGTCATGTGCTGGGGGGGACGCTTTTTACCTTTGGTTTTTGGCTTTCGCTCTCAGGGTCGGTGGTTTCTGCCTTTGTCATGAGTGGGGTGCATTCTTTTTTTGGGTCATTTCTCTCAGTATATGGGGTTTCTCTGTGGGGTGGGTGGGCCCATGCTTTAGCTCAAGGAGTCGTGGCGGGTTTTTTCCTTGGGTTTACCAAGGGTATCATCTTGTATGTGGCTTTCCTTATGATGATAGGGATAGGGACATCTTTGGGGCTTGCTTGGTTGGTAGAGAGATACCTAAATCCCAAGACCAAGATAGACCAGGATCATCAGGATGAGAAGTCCAATCCCTCCCATAACCCAGAAGAGAAAACTTCCTCCCTTTGAGGTGGGTTGAGAGGTTTCTGGTGTGGTGTCAATAGTCGAAAGTGTCGGCTCGATAGTTTTCTGAATTTTTCGCTTGTCTTGAGCACTATCATAGAGTTTGACCTTGACGGTGTCTTCGTCAAGGGATTTTCCATAGATACCAGGCCCAATCTCGACAAGAACCGTGTAGATCTTGCCTTCTTTGGAGACCTTTTTGACAGTTGCGGGGACAGGGAGCGTTTCCCCTCCTTCACTTGCTCCTAACAGATCGTTGAAGTATTGTCCTCGGCTGGTTTGTTCGGTGATCTTGATGAATATCTTGGTGCCTTCTTTGAGTTCGTAGATGGGTACTCCAGAAATCGGAGAGAGGACGAGGGAGACATCCAGGACTACGGCACTCTCTTCAAGTTTTGGTTCAGCAGGCGCCGGTTTGCTTTGGTTTTGAAGGTTGAGGGTATTGAGCATGTCTCGCTCTTCGCGCATCTTTTTGACGTTGTCAATATCACTTTTGGTGATGGTCTCAATAGCAAGCTCAACCTTGACACCTTTGTCCCCTGTAGGTCTTGCTAAAAATTCTTCAAAAAAATTGGCGGCTTTGTTGATCATGGCTTTTTTGATAGCATTCCAGATATCTGGTCCTCGGCCTGTTCCTGGTTGGAAAAGATCCTCCAGGGTTGCCTGAACATCATGGGTCAAGCTGGTGGCGAATTCTCCTTTCCAGCGGAGTTTGGTGATGAGATCCTGAAGTTCACTCCATGGCATATTGACATTGGTGTCATAAACGGTACTGAAGTGGGAAGCCACAGTTTCTATTTTGTCTGTGTTTTTGGTGATGTTATCCATAAAAATGAGAAAGAGGCCATAGGAGCTGGAGGCAGTGGCTTTGAAACGACCTTTGATGACAAGGTAGTTTGTATCAGGGGAAAACTCCACAGCGGACTCCTTTTTCTGTTTTGCCTTTTCTTATGAACATATCTTATCATGTTCAGGGCAAAAAGTCAAGAAAGTTTACACGTTTTGCTTTTTGGTGTATAATATACATACCCTTTATCGGAAGAAAGAGGAGATTACTTAAATGAATGTGATTGTTTACCTGGCCACAAAATACCTCAAGTTTAAAGGTTCAGACCGAGGGATATCGATTATCTCTCTCATTGCTCTTTTTACCATCGTGGTGAGTGCCATGGCAGCCACGGTGATTCTCTCGGCGGCGAATGGGATGCATTATAGTTATATGGATAAGTTAGCGTCAAAGGATTTTCATGCGGTGATTTATGGGTATGGACGAGGGGTGCCTGACTATGAAACCCTTGCGCTTGAACTTAAAAAAGCTCCTGGGGTGGTTGATGTGGTCCCTTTTTTGGATCAACAGGCCCTCATCAAGGGTCCATTGGGTACCTATGGGGTAATGGTCAAGGCGTTTCCAAGGGACTTTTATTTCAATGATAGGGAGTTTCGAACACGTTTTCCTCTTTTGAAGGGTGAAGAGACAAATTCAGTATGGCGACATGCCATTTTCTTGGGGTATAATCTTGCCGACAATCTTGGAGTCACCATGGGGGATTGGGTCTATCTGACGCTTGTGAATGATGATATGTTGAGTCTCTTGCAGTACAAATTCAAAGTGGCAGGGATTTTTGAGGCTGGCTACGCGGAGTATGATACCTCGCTGGTGTTTGTGAATCTTGAGGATGCGATGGCTCTTCAGGAAAACGTGAGAGCCTCTCTTGCCCTTCGAGTGAAGGATCCTTTCCAGATCGAAAGATGGCTTCCCAAGATTCGGGAGATTTCTCCTTTCTACGTGTATAGTTGGAAATCTCTCAATCGTAATAACCTTGTCAATATTCGCAATGAGAAGGTAATGATGCGGATCATCTTGACGATCTTCTTTATTGTGGTATGTTTTAATATTCTTTCAACCATGATGGCAACGGTTTTGGACAAACGGGAAGAAATAGGCATTCTGAAAGCAATGGGGCTTCGGCCAAAATCGGTGATGAGTGTGTTTCTTATGGATGGGTTTCTCATTGGTGTGATAGGGAGTGTGGTGGGGATATTTTTTGGGCTTTTCTTTGCCTTGAATCTCAATCATATTCTCCATGGCATTGAGGCTTTTGTGAATTTTTGGAATCACGTGGCCTACCTGAGTTTGAGGATATTTTTTGCTGTGAAAAAGCCGGCGAAATTTGAATTTTTTGATCCTACCGCTTATTATATAAGAGAATTTCCCATGAAGATTCAACTTGAGGATTTGATAGTGATTATGGGATTGTCTGTGGTGTGTAGTATGGTGGCCGTGATATGGCCGGCCTATAGAGCAGGGAAGCTTCGTCCGATAGAGGTGCTTCGGAATGACTGAGATGATTGTTGGCAAATCCCTTGCAAAAGAGTATCGGACTCTTGTGGATAGAGTACAGGTGTTTGAGAATCTCCAGGTAACTATTCCTCAGGGCTCAATGGTGGCTCTGGTAGGGGAGTCAGGCCGGGGAAAAACCACCCTTCTCAATATTCTCTCTGGTTTGGATAGGCCGTCCTCCGGAGAGGTGTGGTTTGGAGGGGAGAGGATTGACACCCTGGATGAAGAGAAGCTTTCCGATTTTCGCAGTCGTCATGTGGGATTTATCTTTCAGCACCATTACCTCTTGGAGGATTTTACAGCCTTGGAAAATGTACTTCTTCCTTTGAGGATTCAGCAAATTTCTGTTGGAAGCAGGGAGAAGGAAAGAGCCAGGGAGCTTCTTGCACGAGTAGGGCTTGAGAAACGGTTGACGCATTATCCAGATCAACTCTCTGGGGGGGAGAGGCAGCGGGTAGCAATTATTCGTGCGTTGATCCATGATCCTGAGGTAGTGTTTGCCGATGAGCCCACAGGGAGTCTTGACAAAAGAAATGCGGAGATGGTGGAGCATCTCATTTGGGATCTCTGCCGGAGTATGGGAAAAACCTTTGTTGTGGCTACCCACAATATGGAACTTGCAAAACGGTGTGATGCCATAATTAACCTTGGATAATAGAGAGGTAGAGAGGAGAAACCTATGGGAAAGTATGTCTATCTTAATGGAGAACTGGTTCCTCAAGAAGAGGCGAAGATTACCGTTTTTGATCATGGGGTGTTGTATGGGGATGGGGTATTTGAGGGGATTCGGGCGTATAACCGTCGGATCTTTAAACTTGATGAACACATAGAAAGACTCTACAATTCTGCCAAGATTATCATGCTTGAGATTCCTCTCTCCCAAGAGGAGTTTAAGAAAGCCATCATCAGTGTGTGTAAAGCCAATGAAATTGTTGATGGGTATATTCGTCCTGTGGTGACTCGAGGAGCGGGGACCTTGGGACTTTCTCCCTGGTTGTGTCCGAAACCAAATATTTTTGTTATTGCTGATACGATCAAACTCTATCCTGATGAATATTATGAGAAGGGCCTTCCTATTGTTACCGTGCCGACGAGGCGAAATCTTGCAGAGGCAGTGAATCCTATTGTCAAATCTCTCAATTATCTCAATAATATTCTGGCAAAGATAGAGGCGAAAAATGCAGGAGCCGAAGAGGCCATCATGATTAACCAAGAGGGGTATGTGGCTGAGTGTACTGGGGACAATATCTTTATGATCAAGAAGGGGGTGTTGTATACGCCACCTGTGTATATGGGGGTACTTCCTGGAATTACTCGAGCAACCGTGATGGATCTTGCTGGAGAAATGGGAATCAAGGTAGTGGAAATGCCTATCACACGCGGAGAGCTCTTTATTGCTGATGAGGTCTTTTTGACAGGGACAGCGGCCGAGGTAGTACCTATCTCCTCTATTGATGGGCGAAAGATCGGAAACGGTACTGTGGGTCCTCTGACGAAAAGACTTATTGACCGTTTCAAAGAGTATGTGAAAACGGTAGGAACTCCTATTGCATGAGAATTGATTCCTGTGCCAAGATCAATCTCTATCTTGATGTGATTGGGAAAGATACAGACGGCTATCATTTTATTGAGAGTCTTTTTCAGGAAGTGAGTTTAGCCGATGAGGTGGAAGTGGAACCAGCCGATGAGGAAAGGGTGGTTTTTGAGGGCATGGTGGTTGAGGGAGAAACGACGGTTCACAAAGCTCTTCGGTTGTTTCAAAAGTCCTTTGGTACCAAAACACCCTATGCTATTACTGTGAGGAAACGTATCCCCATGGGGGCTGGCCTGGGTGGGGGGAGTTCCAATGCAGCAGCAGTGTTGCGAGCACTTGCCTCTTTGGAGGGAGTAGAGGAAGAACAGGTGTTTCCATTGGCTTCTTGTATTGGGAGTGATGTGTCTTTTTTTCTGAGGGGAGGTATGGCATGGGTCAGTGGAAAAGGGGAAAGGATAGAGGTCCTCTCTCACCGTTTGCGAGATGTGTATTTTCTGATTGTGTACCCTGGCATCCATATCAGTACAGCATGGGCCTATGCCTTGATTACTGATTACACACCTCAGAGCACAAAAGAAAATATTTTTGCTTCTTTGGATGGCTCACTTGATTTTTTGCGAAAAATAGTGTATAATAAATTCCAGCCTTTTGTGTTTGCTGCGTGTGAGGAGCTTGCCGCAAAGAAGACAATGCTGGATCGAGAAAGTCAGGCCTCGCTTTCTTTTATGAGCGGAAGTGGGTCCTCGCTTGTGTATGTGTACGATTCGGCTGGTAAGCGAGAGAGGGATAAAGAGCTCTTCTCCACCATAAGGGGTATACAGGTGTTTTGTGCGGACCCTGTCTACCGCTTGAGTAAAAAAGGCTAAAAAGGGTTTTTCAATTTTTCTACAGGAGGATAGACCTATGGAAATTACCGACATCCGCATCAAAAGGGTAGAAGGTGAGAACAAGCTCAAAGCGTACGCTTCTGTGACCTTTGACAACAGTTTTGTTGTCCATAATATCAAGGTTATAGAAGGGAACAGTGGGTTGTTTATTGCGATGCCTTCTCGCAAAACGAGGAGTGGTGAGATGAAGGATGTGGCTCATCCTATCAACACAGAGTTTCGCGAAAAGATGCAGAATGCTATCTTGGAGAAGTATAACGCTGAGGTTTCTGCATAAGATTGCGTAACAAAGAAAATTTCTGGGGCGTCGCCAAGCTGGCAAGGCATCGGGTTTTGGTCCCGACATTCGGAGGTTCGAATCCTTCCGCCCCAGTTTGTCTTTTTTTGTATGGTGAAAGGAGCAGTAACGTGCCGACGGGAGATTTGAAGCTCATTGCGGGGCGTGCTAATCGTCCTCTGGCTGAAAAGATTGCTCGTTATATTGGTGTAGATTTGGTGGATGTGTATATCACAGAGTTTGCCGATGGGGAGATATTCGTCAAGATTCGTGAGGATATTCGGGGTACGGATGTTTTTGTGGTGCAACCAACCTCGAATCCCGGACACAAGAATCTTATGGAGCTTCTCATTCTGGTGGATGCACTGAGGCGAGCCTCCGCCGCCAGTATTACGGCAGTGATTCCCTATTTTGGGTATGCTCGCCAGGACAGGAAAGCAGAGCCTCGTGTGCCGATTACGGCAAAACTGGTGGCAAATCTCTTGACAGTAGCAGGGGCAAGTCGGGTACTTACGATGGATCTCCATGCGGCTCAGATCCAGGGTTTTTTTGATATCCCTGTCGATCATTTGTATGCTACTCCGGTGTTTTTAGAGCACGCGAAGCAGTTGGGAGATCTCTCTGAGTATGTGGTAGTTTCTCCTGATACGGGAGGAGTGGAGCGTTCCCGTTTTTTTGCAAGACAAATTGATGTGGCACTTGCTATTCTTGACAAGCGACGGGAAAAGAAAAACGAAGCAGAAGTACTCAACCTTATTGGAAGTGTTGAGGATAGGCATGTGATCATGATTGACGATATGATTGATACGGCAGGTACGATTGTTCAAGCAGCAGATATATTGAAGCGTCGGGGTGCGAAAACAGTGACGGTGTATGCTACGCACGCGGTACTTTCTCATCCAGCGGCTGAGAGACTTCAGAATTGTGCTATAGACCGTCTGTGCCTCACGGATACGATATACATGGACGAGAACAAGCGAAGCATTATTGGAGAGAAGCTTCATATTCTTTCCGTGAGTGAACTCTTTGGAAAGGCTATTGAGAGGATCCATCTCAATCTTTCGGTGAGTTCACTCTTTGTGAGTGTGCCAAAGACGTAATGTGATAGAGATAGTGAGGAGGATAACTCTATGTCGAAAACAGGTTTGACAGTGAAGGCAGAACTTCGTTCTACTACGGGAACTTCAGCAGCTGTCAAGGTGCGCGCGAAAAATGGACTTCCTGCTGTGATATACGGACCAGAACTGAAAGAAAATCTGTATATTTCCCTCAGTGCCAATGAATTTGAGAAGGTCTTTCAGTCTGTGGGAACACATAAGCCCTTGACGGTAGAGGTTGGCAAGGACAAGTATCATGTGATTGTCAAAGGGATAGAGATTCATCCTGTGACTCGAAAGATTCTGCATGTGGATCTTTATGCCTACGCGGCAAAAAAGCCCTTTGTCACAGAGGTTCCTGTAAAGTTTGTAGGGACACCTGTGGGAGTGAAAGAGGGTGGAAGTATGTTTGTCTATGCGCGGAAGCTGAAGGTAAGCACTACTGTTGACAAGCTTCCTGAGGTTATTGAGGTAGATGTTTCTCATCTCAAGGCAAAAGATTACCTCATTGTTCGTGATGTGAAACTCGAGGGTGTAAAAATCATGACACACGAGGGAACAACACTGGTTGAGGTTCGATAATAAGAAAAAGGAGGTGTGCTCTTGAAACTCGTAGTGGGTTTGGGAAACCCTGGAGAAGAGTACGAAAATACGAGGCACAACCTTGGTTTCATGGTGCTTGACCGTTTGGCTGCAAAGTACGATGCCGTGATTGACCTCAAGAAGAAAAAATCCCTGGTAGCACGTGTCAAGATAGACAAGGAAAGGGTCATGCTCCTGAAACCCCAGACTTTTGTCAACCTGAGTGGAGAGGCCGTTCTTTATATGGCGAGCTTTCTCCGTATTATGCCAGAAAATATCATTGTGGTGTGTGATGATCTCAATCTGCCTTTGGGCAAGATGCGGATCCGAGGGTATGGTTCAAGCGGTGGTCACAATGGAATCAAGTCTCTCATCCAATTCTTGAAGTCGGATAATTTTCCCCGGGTGAGGATTGGGATTGGTGCGCCCCCTGAGGGAAAGCGCATGGAAGACTATGTGCTTGAGCCATTTACCCCTGAGGAGATGGCCGTTTTAGATCCGGTGATTGATCGAGCGTGTGAAGCCATTGAAATGATTGTGATGGGGAATCTTGAAGAAGCTATGAATCGCTTCAATGGGTAGGATGGTGGATCCGCTGGAGAAGGTTTTTTTGGATCACTGGCGGGAACTTGTTGGAAATGAAGTTTCGTGTGTGATTGGGTTTTCAGGGGGGGCGGATTCAACGAGTCTTTTGTCTCTCCTTGTGAGTCTTCGTTCTTTTTTTGCTTCTTTTTCTGTGGTAGCCTATCATCTCAATCATGGTCTTCGAGACACGGCAGCGCATGATGAGGCTTTTTGTAGGTCTTTCTGTGATCGCTTGGGGGTTCCCCTTGTGGTGGATCATGAGGATGTGAAGCTTCTTGCCCGGCAGCAAGGCTGGTCTCTTGAAGAGGCCGGAAGGGAAAGAAGACGCCAGGGCTATGAGAGGGTTTTGAAGGAGTATGGTCTTCGGTGGGTGTGTCTTGCTCATCATCGTGACGATCAAGTGGAGTCTTTTTTTCTCAGAATGTTTCGAGGGGGAGGGATTGCTTCCCTTGCGGGAATGAAACCGAAAGAGGGAGTGTATCTGAGACCTCTTCTCGGGTTCTCTCATGAGGAACTTGTTCATTATCTTCAGCGGAAGGGGGTATTGTGGTGTGAGGATGAGTCAAATGAAGAGAGAGCCTTTGACAGAAATTGGATCCGTCATGAACTTGTCCCTTTGGTGGAGGGAAGATTTCCTGCTTTTCGAGAGAAGGTGGTAAATTTTATGCACTTTTTGGCAGAGGTGACGGAGGGAATGGAAGTCACTCTGTATTCTCTTCGGGAGAGGGTGGAATATTTTCACGGAGGGTGGAGACTTCCGAGGAAACTTTTGAGGCAGGAAAAGATTTTTTGGGTCAGGGAACTGGTGCGTACCTTGTGGCGTGAGGAAGGGATATGGTTTGTAAGGGGGAGATGGCTTGAGGCTATCCGGGAGTATGGAGACTCTGGGTTAAAAAGGATTGTAGAAATGAAAGAGGGGGGGCTCTTTCTTGATAGGGATTGGCTCACGTGGGTACGTTGGAAGGAGTTTGAGACTCCGCAAACACGAGAGTTCAGGAGGGGAGATGAGGGGAGTGTAGGACCATGGAATATTCAGTGGGAAGAGGGCGATGGGGTGCCACCGGGATTTCCGAAAGCATCTCAGGAGAGGTGTTTTCTGCCATGGAAGATAGAAAAACTGGTGATTCGACCAGTGCGCAAAGGGGATAGGATTAGCCTAGGGAGAGGGCATAAGAAGGTTCAAGATATCTGGGTAGATGCGCATGTGCCGTGGCTTGAGAGGCGATGGTCGTTTGTGATGGAGAGTGAGGGGAGGATCGTTGCGGTCTATATTCCTGGGTATGGGTTCCGGGTAAGCCGAGAGTTTTATATTGAGGAGGGGTCAGGGGTGCGGTGGCAAGCCCTCACACTAAGAAAGAAAGTAAAAATTTGAATTTCGGCGTCTTTTTTGCGGGAAGTGGATTAGTTTTGTTTTCTTTTTTGCCAGAGGCGGTACTCTTCCAAGAGATGTTCAAGAAGATAGCCAAAGCGCCATTTCACATTGTCCGGAGTAAGTCCGCAGAAAATAGGGCGACTCACCCCTGCAGGAAAGTTGTAAACAGTCTTTTGTATGGCTTCATCCTCAAAATCTATGAAAACCAATACCTTGAAAGGATGGGAGAAAAAAATCTTGTTGGGGCGCAAGGAGATGATCTCCGTTACAGTGGCATTTTCCATACCACAGGCGGAGAGAATTTCGATGTCTGTTTCGAGAAGAGTCTCAAGGTTTTCTTGGAGAAGGGAGGCTTCTTCTTGGGCGTACCCATAGAGGATGATACTTGGCATAGGGGCTCCTCAAAAAAGTATTCCAATGGAAATGCCTTCGAGATCCACATGTCGCGTGTACATAGCAATCCCTGTTTTGCTTCGTTCTGGTTCTACAAAGGGGAGAAGAATACTCACATAGGGTTCGATGACCACCCGGCCGATAAGAAAGCGATAGCCTAAAGAGAAGTCTGCAAAAGGCAAGAGAAAATGGTCAGCCACGGCTCCGGAGACAGGATCGGCAGTGATGACCTGGTCGTACCCGAATCCAGTGGCGATGTATATTCCTGAAAACCAGGCCCGCGAGTCTCCCCATGGGCGGTATCCCACCAAAAGAGATGACACGTAGTTTCCTACTCGTTTGCCAACGATGGCTTTGTCTGTTTCTACTACACCGTGACGGAGTCTGGCATACAGGTGGGGAGAAAACGAGAGATCCAAGAGGATGCCCCATCCTATACCCTGGTTCACTATTCCCTCGGTTGTCCAACCAAGGTCAACCGCGAGACAATGTCCAGCGACGTTTGTGTTTGCCAGAAAGGAGGCAGGAAAAAACAAACAAAAAAGAAGAAGTTTTCTCATATAGACTCCTTTTCATAGTGTCTTACTGAGAAGTATAGTGTAATGAAAGAGGGAAAAAATGTCTATTTTTTTGGGAAAGGGATCCTTTTCCCCTTCTCAGATGACAATTCCCTGAGAGAAAAGAAAAAGTGAAGAAACCAGCTTCCAAGAGAACTTTCTGTTTCTCAGGGAGGAGGCTCTCCCCCTTTCTCAAACTTCTCTATCTCTTTGTATAGTATTAACGTGATACACGTTTCTTTGGCGAAAGCCGAGGGCATGTCTCGTTTCCCTTGAAAAAGACCACTATCCCCCTTGACAGCGTGCCGGAGTATGGTATAATAAAGGATAGGGATGGGTGATGTGGTTAACGTACAATCTGCCGGAGGATTTTTTATGTTGTTATTAGTAGCAATAATAGTAATCGTTATAGTTTTTACTGCGGTAATTTCTAAAAAACTCAATATACCGCTGATTATAATATCTTTTAGCAAAAGAACTCGCAAACATTGGGCTTATATTTGTATTATTTGCCGGAGGATTTGGGACGAAATACTCACATGTAAAGCCTGTAATAAAACCGACAATGATTTTGGCAACATTAGGCGTTTTACTTACCGCAAATATCGCTGCTATAGTTTTTTGTTTTTTGTCTGGATGGACTTTTATCAAATCATTGTTGTTGTGCGCTATTATATCTTCCACAGACGCGGCGGCAGTTTTCTCTATTTTGCGATCTCGTTCGATCAATGGAAATGTTACTTCAATAAGTGAAATAGAATCTGCCGCTAACGATCCTATGGCTATTATTTCAACTACTTTTATCATACAATGTATCCTTGGTTCGCAATTGAACGCATTTGCATCATTGTCGCTCTTTATCTGGCAGTTGATTGGCGGGGTTGGTTTTGGTATAATAATTGGTTTTATTGGCGCAATTATTTTTAATAAAATTAAAGATATCGATGTTGGATATTTTTATTTATTTCTCATCGGTTTAATTCTGCTAAGTTTTGGATTGGCTGATCTATGTAGAGCAAGCGGAATGTTAGCGGTTTTTTTCACAGGATTGATCATGGGGAACAAAAAATTACCTTACAAAAATGGAATTGCATCGTTTACGGAAATATTGTCGTTTATAGCAAATGTTGGGTTATTTGTTCTTTTGGGGCTTTTGGTTTTTCCCAAAAACTTTTCAAAAATCTGGAACCTCGGGGTTATTCTCTTTCTGATAATAACCTTTATAGCAAGACCGATTACCGTACTTGTGTGTACTTTATTTAACTAAACTCTCTTTGAAAGAAAAAATATTTTTGAGTTGGAGCGGAATACGAGGTGCGGTACCAATAGTATTGGCAACCTACCCTGCTGCAGCTGGAATCGATAATGAACATCACATCTTTAATATAGTATTTTTTGCCGTTACTTTGTCAATACTCATTCAAGGGACTACTATTGGAAAGTTAGCGGATTTACTGAAATTAAGCGGTAAGGCTAAAAATAAAGCTAAGCAAACAATGGAATTAATTACAGTACATGATACAGATTATGAATTGATTGAAATACCTATTGATGAGGATATATATCAAGGAGAGTGCAAAATCTCTGATTTGTCTTTGCCTGTAGGAACTACTATAACGATGATTAATAGAAATAACGCTGTTATAGCGCCGTCAGGTCAGACTTTAATAATGCCTGGCGATATCCTTTCCGTATTGGTAGAAAAAAATAAAATTGACGAATGCACTCACGAGATATTGAGAATGTTTTTAAAAAGATAATTTCAGTGCGCCCAACTTCAAGTTGCCGATTTCGTGGGCTGGTAGCCGCCCTCTCCCAAATTGCCCTACGCTTCGCTTAGGGCAATTTCGCATAGCCGCAGACGTTATATGCCATTTCCCGTCTATTGAAGGTATGGATTTTGTTTTGGACAAAGGGTTCTCGTTACTAAGTGAAACTTTATATAATAATCTTACATTTTTGAGCTTTCTATCAATGAGTTTCTTTCTAATGAAAGCAATAAACGAGGTGATTGGTTACTAACTCTACAATTCTTCCTTCAACCATGGAGATAAGACTCTCTTGTTTCTGGAGGGTGGGAAAGGGGAAAGGCTTTCTTACCCAAGGATTTTTGGCTTGACTTTCTGGTATCTTTGTATGTATACTATACGCAACTCGGTTGCATTTTGGAGGGATGGATGCTCAGGAGTGGATGGAGGTGGGGTGTGTTTTTCTTTCTGGGAGGGGTGGTGTTTGCCGATCCTCTTGGAGTTGTTGTGAGTATTGAGCCGCAGCGGTATCTTGTAGAGAGTATTGGGAAGGAGAGGGTGCGGGTGAATGTGGTGGTACCGCAGGGGAAGAGTCCCCATGTGTATGAACCGACGCCATCTCAGCTTGTTTTTCTCCAACGAGCACGGGTGTGGTTTACGGTAGGGCTTGAGTTTGAGAATGTGCTTCTCAAAAGGATCAGGACTTCTTATCCTCATCTTCGAGTGGTGGATACGTCAGAAGGAATCAAGAGACGTTGTTTTTCTCAAGGGGAGATTCTGCCCCATGAGCATGAGGGGGCCTCTCATGATGAGGAGAGGGTTGGTGGTGTTGATCCCCATATCTGGATGAGTGTCAGGTTGGCAGAGGTTCAGGCGAGGTGGATTCGGGATGTGCTTATTGCCCTGGATAAGGCAGGGACAAAAACGTATCAGAAAAATTATGAGGCTCTGGTGAAAGAGCTTCGCGAGTTGGATAACGAGATATCCAGGAGGTTAGCTCCATACAAGGGGAGGGTGTTTTTTGTTTATCATCCAGTGTTGGGGTATTTTGCTGATGACTATGGACTTCTGCAAATGGCTATTGAGGTTGGGGGGAAAGAGCCGTCTCCCCGGCGGTTGCAAGCGGTTATTCATCGGGCGAAGCAGGAGGGAGTGAAGGTGGTTTTTGTTCAGGAGGGGTTTTCTCGAAAAAGTGCGGAGGCTATGGCGAGGGCTATAGGGGGGAAGGTAGAGGATATCAACCCCCTTTCTTCGGATTATCCTGGGATGTTTCGCAGGATTGTGGACGTGCTCATTGAGGGGTGGCAATGAAAAAGAGGGAGGTAATAAGGGTTGAGGGGCTCTCGTTTGGGTATACAGATGTGGCTCTTTTGAAGGATGTGAGTTTTTTCATTCGGGAGGGTGAGTTTGTCACAATTGTTGGTCCGAATGGGGGAGGAAAAACAACGCTTCTCAGGCTTTTGTTGGGGCTTCTTTGTCCGTGGGAGGGGAGTATTACCATCTATGGAAGGCCTCATGCAGAACAGAGACATCTCATGGGGTATGTTCCTCAGCATGGGGTTTTTGATCGGGCGTTTCCTATGACGGTGGAGGAGATGGTTTTGCAGGGGAGAATCCGGCCATGGGGATGGTACAGTCGTCAGGATAAGAAAAAAGTAGCACAGGTCCTTGATCAGGTTGGGCTCTCTTCTTTAAAAAAAGTCTCGTTTTCTTCCCTTTCAGGTGGGCAGCTTCAGCGGGCGCTGATTGCGAGGGCCTTGGTTTCAGAGGCCCCAATTCTTTTGTTGGATGAGCCCTCGGCAAGTATTGATAGTGAGAGTGAAAAACAGCTTTTTTCACTTCTTCAGTCTTTGAAGGGGCAGAAGACTATTATTCTCGTGACGCATGATACGGGCTTTGTTCACAAGATCACAGATAGGGTACTCTGTATCCATAGGGGGGTATGTGAGCATCCTTTTGAGGTTTCGGGAGGATTGGCGGCTGGTCATGGTTATGGGCCAGAGTATGGGGTTATTCATCATGAGCGAACGCAGGAGGAGGGGTGATGGATTCGTTTTGGTCTGTTTTCTGGAGTGGGGATGTTCCATTTCTCAGGTATGCGGTTTTGGCCTCTCTTTTTTCGAGTGTACCGTTTGGGATGATGGGTGGATTTGTGGTAGTGAAGCGAATGAGTGCTATGGCTGGGGCAGTGAGTCATGCAATTATTGGGGGGGTTGGGGTAGGGGTGTACCTTCAAGTGGTGTGGAAGTTGTCTTGGATGTCTCCGACGTGGGGGGCGATGTTTGCCTCTGTTGTGGTGGGCCTTTTGATTGGGTGGCTTTCTCTTCGGGGGAGGGAGCGCATGGATACTCTCCTTGGGGCGGTGTGGGTGATTGGGATGTCAGTGGGGTTGGTACTACTTTCCCTCACCCCTACCTATACAGATCCCATGAGTTATCTTTTTGGGAATATTCTTTTGCTTTCGGTGGGGGATGTGTGGCTGGTGGGAATTTTGGGAATGGTGGTTTCCATTCTTACGTTCATGTTTTATCCACAATTGCAGGCGGTGAGTTTTGATGAGGATTTTGCCGTGACCCGAGGAGTGAGGGTGGGTTTTTTCCAGATGCTTCTTGTTCTTCTTGTCTCTCTCACTGTGTTTCTGATGCTTCAGGTGATGGGGTCTCTTATGGTGATTGCGCTTCTTACTCTTCCTGCGGCAATGGCTTCTCTTTTTTATAACAAGCTTTCCTCTGTGATGATCGCAGCCTCTCTGCTTGTGGTGGTATTTTCTCTTCTTGGGCTTGTGGTGAGTTATTATGCCGATTTGCCTCCCGGATCTGTGACGGTACTTTTGTTAGCGGTTGGGTATGTAGTGTCGTTAATGGTGAAATCTCGTCAGGGAAGATAATGGTGTTGGCTCGAGAAATCTTATGATTTGTTTTCTTTGTGGTCATGGGGGTGAAAGAGGTGTCCCATTTTGATTTCTTTGGTGTAGAGATAGTGTTTATTCACTTCATTAGGGGGGATGATGATGGGGACTCTTTCTACAATCTCGAGGCCATAACCATGAAGACCAATGATCTTGGTGGGATTGTTGGTGAGAAGTCGGATTTTTGATATGCCAAGGTCCTTGAGTATCTGTGCCCCAACCCCGTAATCTCTCAAATCCGGTTTGAATCCCAGGTGGATATTGGCCTCGACGGTATCGAGACCTTCTTTTTCCTGAAGGTCATAGGCTCGGATTTTGTTGACAAGCCCGATACCTCGTCCCTCTTGACGCATGTAGAGAAGGACGCCTTTTCCCTCCTGTTCTATCATTCGAAGGGCATTGTGGAGTTGGTCTCCACAGTCACAGCGGAGTGAGCCCAAGATATCCCCTGTAAAACATTCGGAATGTACTCTTACTAAAACAGGTTCATTTTCTGTCCATGTTCCTTTTATGAGGGCCACGTGTTCCTTGAAATCAATATCATTTTCGTACACAAGAATGTGGAAGTCCCCGTATGTGGTAGGGAGATGGGCTTGGGCGGCTCGAAAGACATGTTTTTCTTTTGTGCGACGATACTCGATGATTTGGGCAACACTGATAATGGGCATATGGTGTTTCTTGGCAAAGGAGATAAGATCGGGGAGGCGGGCCATTGTCCCATCGTCTTTGAGGATCTCACAGATGGCTCCCACTGGTTGGAGTCCAGCAAGACGCATGAGGTCAACGGCGGCTTCGGTATGGCCAGCTCGTTTGAGTACTCCTCCGGGGCGTGCTTTGAGGGGAAAGATATGTCCCGGTCTTTCGAAATCCTCGGCTTTGGAGGAAGGATCGGCCAATTTGTTCAACGTAAGGGCACGTTCATAGGCAGAGATACCTGTTGTTGTGTCTTTGTGATCCACAGAAACTGTAAAAGCAGTTCCCCATTTCTCATCGGCGTCCTGTGCCATGATGGGGAGATGAAGTCTTTCGGCAATTTCTGGGGCCATAGGGGCACACAGGAGTCCACGAGCCTCTTTGAGGATGAAGTTTATCTTTTCTGGTGTGGCCTTTTCGGCGGCAAGGATGATGTCTCCTTCATTTTCTCTATCTTCGTCGTCAACGACGACAATCATATCTCCATTTTTTATCGCTTGGAGAGCTGTTTCCACAGAGTCGAAGACGTGAGGCTTTTCATTCATAGGTTCTCCTTGGAGAAAACATCGTCTAAAGTATACATAAAAGCGAGAGAAAAGTCAACCAAGTGCTTTTTTCTTGGAAAAGGTTGTGTGGGGGATTTTATTTTCTCTGGTTTTGAGCGAGGAAGGCTTTGAGGTTTTCTTCGTTCCAACCCTCGATCGAAACGATTTTGTGGCGACTTTTTTCCCCCGAAAGAAGGGAGATGGAGGATTTGGGTACCCCCAGGCAGTGGGAGAGGACCTCTTTGAGAGCCTTGTTAGCTTCTCCATCAGTAGGAGAGGCATGGACATGGACCTTGATGAGGTTTCCCTCGAGGAAGATACCTTCTCGTCGGCTTTTAGGCACAACCGTAAGGCAAATACTATTTCTTGTCATAGGATGTTCAGAGCATGGCTGCCCATACCATAACACGACTCAGGAGAAGTCGCAAAAGGTAAATCAGGAAAAAAATATAGAGAGGTGAGAAATCCAGTATACCGAGGCGCAAGGGGGGGAGAAATCGCAAAACAAGGCCATATACCGGTTCACAGAGGGCAGAGAGAAAGCGCATAAGTCTTCCCAAAATAGGATCGCTGTCATTGATGGGAAGCCAGCAGAGCATAATATAGGCTAAGAAGACCCAACTGTAGATCTCGAGAGCGACCATGAGATAGAGAAGGATATAGCCAAGCATTATTTGCCTCCTAATTCTCGGGAGCGTTTTGTAGCCTCGCTCACAGCTTTCATAATGACGGAACGAAGTTTACCTTCTTCAAGGGCGTAGAGTCCTCGGGCAGTCGTACCTCCAGGAGACATCACCATATCCTTGAGGTCTTCGAAACTTTTGCCGTTTTTCATAGCCTCACGAGCAAGGGCAGCTGAACCAAGGACAGTTTGTATAGCAAGGCGTTTGGCTATATCTCTGGGCAACCCTTCCATTACTCCGCCGTCGGCAAGTGCCGAGAGGAAAAGCATCACATACGCTGGTCCTGATCCTGAGAGCCCTGTAACAGCGTGAAGAAGGTCTTCTTTGGTTACTACTTCTGCTATACCGAGAGAGGCAAACATCGTGATCACCATCTGGCGTGTAGTGTCAGGGAGATCGCCATCAAAATAAATCCCTGAGGCACCTTCTCCCACCTGTGCTGGGGTATTGGGCATCACACGTGCAAGAGGGGCTTGTGTCCATTGTCTATAAAAGGCCACAGGCAATCCTGCTACAATAGTGACAAGGACGGTGTTTCTATTTTTTAGGAGGGTACGGTTGGTTTCACAGAAAGACGGAACGTCCTGAGGTTTGATGGCGAGAAGAAGGATATCACACTCAAAAACCTCTTCGATCTTTTGTGCCTGCGAGGTGCTTCTTGGGAGACGGGAGAGCTTTGGTTTGGCAACATCGTAGACGAGGATAGAGTCAAAGAGGTTTTTTTTCACGACACCCCGAACAATAGCCTGGCCCATCTGGCCATATCCAATAACCCCAAGCTTCATACGTTTTGACCTCTCTTTTTTTCCTCAAGAATGTGAGAGAAAACCTGGATGAAGAAAGTGATTTCTTTTTTCCCTATGATGAGGGGTGGGGCGAGACGGAGGGTATTTTCTCCTGCCCTGAGGGCGAGGATGCCCTTGTGGCGAAGGGCATCTATCACCTCGGTAACGGGTAACGAAGGGGTGAGGTCAATTCCTATCATGAGGCCGTAGACCCGAACATCGAGGACAAGCTCTGGAAAATGCCTTTGCAGAGAGACAAGTTTCTCATGAAACCAATGGGAGGTTTTTTGGACGTTTTCGAGAAACGTTGGGGTGAGGGTATGGAGTACCTCTGAAGCCACTCGGCAGGCAAGAAAATTTCCCCCAAAGGTAGAGGCGTGCATTCCCACGGGCATAGTTTGGGCAATGGCACGTTTCACCACAATAGCTCCTATAGGGAAACCATTTCCAAGTCCTTTTGCCAAGGTGATGATATCTGGTTCTATTCCAAAGTGTTGGTAACCGAAGAGGGTACCTGTTCTTCCCATTCCTGTTTGGATTTCGTCAATGATGATCAGAGAGTTTTTTTCTCGGGCGAGAGAAAAGATCTCCTGCAGAAATTCTGGGGAGAGAGCCCTCACTCCTCCTTCGCATTGGATCACCTCAAGAAAAATAGCACATACGCTATGATCCCATTTCTCTCGGAGGGTGTGAATGTCACCAGGGGCAACAAAGGCAATCTCTCCTAAGAGAGGGTCAAAGCCCTGCTTGTATTTGTCTTGTCCAGTGAGACTAATCGTGGCAATGGTTCTTCCGTGAAAAGACTGTTGAAGAGCGATGACTTTGTTTTTCCCTTGTTTGTTTCCCCAGAGGCGAGCTATCTTAAGAGCTCCGTCGTTAGCTTCGGCCCCGCTATTGGCAAAAAAAACCATCCCATCAAAACTCCGTTCCACCAAAGCCTGGGCAAGCGTAGCCTGAGGTTCTTGGTAGAAGAGGTTAGAGATGTGCCAGATTTTGCTAGCTTGGGTTTTCAGGGCTCTGACAACGGAGGGGTGATTGTGGCCAAGATTGACTACGGCAATACCTGCTGTCATGTCAAGGTAGCGTTGTCCTTTTTCATCCCAGACGTAACATCCCTTCCCTCGTGTAATGGTGACAGGGGTTCGTTTGTAGAAGGGAATGAGGTAATGGTCAGTTCTCTCCTGTATGGTCACCGACAAACTCCTTGCAAAAGTTGGGTCTCTGTATTATACAAGCAAAGGCAAAGAAAATACAAGTTTTTGGTAACGTTTTGCTGGGGGGAATTACCAGAAAACGAGAGTTTAGATATAAGTAAGGTGTTTTTGTGATTTTTTTCAAACGAGGAGAGGACTCAAAACTGGCGTTAGGGGGCTCTTGTCTCCCTTCTGTGAGTATCTCAGGGCTTCAGATGGTTTTCTCGGTTTTTTTGGAAAGCCATTGTTTGAAAAATGTGAGGCGGTATGCGGCTGGGAAAGGGTGGTATGTTTATGCCAAACAAAGACTTTTTTGAAAAATTTTTCAAAAAATCTTTCAAAAACACTTGATTTTTTTTTTCTATCGTTGCATAATATATCATCCGTAGTAGTAAGTATCCTTCTACTACTACTCTTTTTGGGGAGGGAGGAAGTGAAAAAACCGGCTCTCTATGTAGGGCTTTTTTTGGCCTTGTCTGGGGCTAGTTTTGCTCAGCAGGCTCAGGCTATTCCTATACCCTCGGTGAATGTGAATGTTACTGAGGCGAGGACACCTCGACAGGTGGCGCTTTCTCTTCAGGTGTTATTTCTGATCACCATTATTTCTCTTGCTCCTACGCTTTTGATTACTTTGACGAGTTATATTCGGATGTATATTGTGCTTTCTTTTGTGGGGCGAGGGCTTTCTCAGCAGGGGCTTCCTCCTAACCAGATTATTGTGAGTCTTGCTCTTTTTATGAGTCTTTTTGTGATGTATCCCATCTTTCAGAAATCCTATCAGGAGGGGGTAGGGCCTTATTTGGATGGGAAGGTATCTCTTGCAGAGGGCTACAAAAAGGCCATGAAACCTCTTCGGGAGTTTATGTTCAAGCAGACCTCAGAGCGGTATATTTATCGTTTTGTCAAAATGGCGAAAGTGGAGAGGCCTCGGAATCGCGATGAGGTGCCGGATTATGTGCTCATTCCGGCTTTTATTTTGAATGAGTTGACGATTTCGTTTTATATGGGGATGCTTATTTTGATTCCTTTTACGATCATTGACATTGTGGTGGCGAGTGTGTTGATGTCGATGGGTATGATGATGCTTCCCCCGACGATGGTGGCTTTTCCGTTGAAGTTGGTGTTGTTTTTGGCGGTTGATGGTTGGGATCTTCTGGTGGAGAAACTTGTGCTGAGTTTTCGGTAGGGGTAAGGTATGACAGATGGGCTTATTCTTAAGCTGATGAGTGAATCTTTGTATCAGGTGCTTTTTCTGTCGGTTCCACTTCTTGGTATCTCGATGATCGTGGGGCTTATTATCAGTATTTTTCAGGCGACGACGTCTATTCAGGAACAGACGCTTACCTTTGTGCCAAAGATGGTAGTGATTTTGCTTCTTATGGTGTTTTTGGGACCGCTTTTTTTGCGTGAATTTAAGGATTTTACGTATAGGATTTTTGAGTATATTGCTCAAGCGCGCCTGTAGGAGGGAAGATGCTCTACGAGGCGTTTTATCGGTATTTTGAGGTTTTTCTTGTGGTTTTTGTGAGGATGATGGGGATGTTTACGAGTGCTCCGTTTTTTTCTGGGCAGGCTCTCCCCATGAGGGTCAAGTTGTCGCTTGCGTTTTTTGTGAGTTTGGTACTTGTTCCCCTTGTGGTGGGGTATAATGTGTCGCAACCCCAGGGGTTTGTGGAACTGGGAGCGGATATGGTGGTGAATTTTCTTATTGGTTTTGGGATAGGGAGTTTTGTATATTTTTGTATATCGGCGTTTCAGAATGCGGCCCAGATGTTTAGTATGCAGATGGGATTGGGTATTAATGAAGTTTATGATCCTATGTCGGAGCAACAGACTCCTTCTTTTGGGAATGTGTTGGGGATTCTGATCCTTTTGCTTTTTTTACGTGTAGATGGGCACATTTATCTTGTTCAGGTGATAGCGGAGAGTTTTCGTGGGTTCTGGAAGCTAGATGTGGCTTCTCTCAATGTTTTTGTGAAAAGTTTGACGGCGGGTGTGATGGTACTTTTTGATGTAGGGATGCGGATTGCATTTCCTATTATTGGGGTATCACTTCTCCTGGATGTGGCTGTGGCCATGATTGGGCGTGTGGCTCCTCAGTTCAATGTGATGATTATGGGGTTTCATATCAAGTTGATTGTTGGTTTTGTGGTGCTTTGGGTTTTTCTGCCTGTTGTGGTGAATGTAGGTGATGCCTTTGTCTCGCAGGTATTAGGGGATGTGCGAGCGATGGTGAGGATGCTTCAACGGGCAGGAGGGGCATGATGACGACGAGGGAGTGGCTTCTTTCTCTTTCTCCTGAGATATCGGTTGTGAGGTTTGATCTCCAGCTTTTTGCGGCGGAGGATGAGGGGCGTACTGAGGAGCCGACAGAGTACAAGAAACGCAAGGCAAGGGAAGAGGGACAGATTCCTCGTTCTCAGGAGCTTACAGCGATTATTGTGTTTCTTTTGGTATTTTGGGCGTTGAGTTTGATGGCGGGTTATGTGTGGTACTTGATGCGATCTCTGTTTCGTTTTTATCTTGAGAATATACTTACCCTGTCTGCGACGGCCAATAATCTGTCTGCTCTTTATGTGAATATGTTATGGGTGATAGCGCAGGTACTGTTGCCTGTTTTTTTGGTGGCTGTTGTAGCGGCTATAGTGGGAAATGCGATTCAAGGGGGGTTTGTTTTTACCACCAAGCGGATTCAGTTCAATTTTGCCAAGATTTGGGGAAACATAGGCAAGAATTTTGCTCGTATGTTCTGGTCGGTGGAGACACTTTTTAATCTTGCCAAGTCACTCGTGAAGCTTGTGGGGGTGTTTGCTGTGGCTGGGCTATTTCTTATGAATCGTTTTGGTGAATTATTGACCATGAGTCGGCGGACACTTCCCGAATCGGTTGAGTTTCTGGCGGTTTTTCTTTTTCAGTTTGTGAGTACGGTAGGGATTCTTCTGCTTGTGTTTGCGTTGGTGGATTATGCTTTTCAGCGGTGGAATTTCATTCAATCTCTCAAGATGACCAAGCAAGAGATCAAAGAGGAATTTAAAGAGATGGAAGGTAATCCGGAGATTAAGGCAAAGATTCGGGAGATGCAGAGGCGGTTTCTCAGTCAGAATCTTGCCCGGGAGGTGCCGAAGGCGGATGTAGTTATCACCAACCCAACCCACATTGCGGTGGCGTTGAAGTACGATCCCCATTATATGAATGCTCCGGTGGTGATAGCCAAAGGGGAGGGGCCTATTGCGGAGCGGATCAAGGCTCTTGCTAAGGAACATGATATCTATGTGATAGAGAACAAGCCATTGGCCCGTTCTTTGTATCAGATGGTTGAGGTGGGAGAGGAGATACCTCCCGAGTTTTTTGAGGCGGTGGCGCGTATTCTTTCTCTGGTGTATCAAGCCAAGGGAAAAAGTGTGGTGGCCTAAGGAGGAATCATGGCAAACGAGAGGCAGAATCTTCTTTTTTCGCTTCTGGATGAATTTCCCATGGCAATTGCTGTGGTAGTGATTGTGCTTATGATGGTGATTCCTTTGCCGGCGTGGATTCTTGATATGATGCTTGCGTTGAATCTTGCGATTAGCTTGATGATTATTCTGAGTACGCTTTCTATCAGAAAACCTGCTGATTTCCATACTTTTCCGACGCTTATTCTTCTGACGACGATTTTTGGGTTAGGTTTGAATGTGTCTTCCACTCGTTTGATTTTGAGTCAAGGGGTGGCATTTGAGGGAAAAATTATTCGGGCGTTTGGGGAGTTTGTGGTAGGGGGAAATTATTGGATTGGGATTACCATTTTTATTGTGCTGTTGGCTATTCAGTTTTTGGTGATCACCAAAGGAGCGAGTCGTGTATCGGAAGTGGCAGCGAGATTTACTCTTGATGCGATGCCAGCGAAACAACTTTCTATAGACAGTGATCTGAATGCAGGGCTTATCACGGAGGAAGAGGCCAGGAAGCGTCGGGAGGAGGTGCGGCAGGAGGCTGATTTTTATGGGGCTATGGATGGTTCGTCCAAGTTTGTTTCTGGGAATGTGAAAGTTGCCCTTGTTATTACGTTGGTGGATATCATTATGGGGATAGTGATTGGGACGATTGTTCGTGGGGAAGATATAGCGACGGCGGCGCAAACTTATACTCTTCTCACGATTGGTGATGGTCTTGTTTCTCAGATTCCAGCCCTTTTGATTTCGACAGCGACAGGTATTATTGTGACGAGGTCGGCTTCTCAGGAGCGTTTTGGGCGGAATGTGGTGAAGCAGATTGCCTCAACCTCTTCTATTTTGTACATTACCGGAGGGGTGCTTGGGGTGATGGCATTTCTTCCTGGGTTTCCCACGCTGATTATGATGGTGATGGGGGGTGGGCTTGTGGCTTTAGGATATATGATGCAATCGGCACAGACAAAGGAAGAGGTGAAGAAGCAGCAGGAGACAAAAAGCAAACAAGCGGCAGAGCAGACTACCACTGTCGAAGATATTGTCAAGGTAGATCCTATGAATCTTGAGATAGGGTACAATCTTATTCCCCTTGTGGACAAACAGCAAGGGGGTGATCTTTTGGATAGGATTCGTATGATTCGTAAACGGATTGGTCTTGATCTTGGGGTTTTGGTGCCTCCTATTCGTATTGTGGACAATGTGGCTTTAGATGCGTCGGAATATGTGATCAAGATTCGGGGGATAGATGTGGCTCGTGGCAAGGTATATCCCAGCAAGTTTCTTGCCATGAATGCGCGGCTTGATCTTGATGCTATTGATGGGATCAGTGTGAAGGAACCAGCTTTTGGGCTTCCTGCCAAGTGGATTTCTGCTGAGGAGCGGGTCAAGGCGGAGTCTATGGGGTTTTCTGTGTATGATGCTCCAGCGGTGATAGCGACGCATCTTACGGAGGTTATCAAGCGCAATGCGGCTACTCTTCTCACCCGTCAAGATACTCAGGCGATGTTGGATGCCATTCGTAAGGAGTATCCTGTTGTTGTGGAAGAAGCTCTCAAGCATATGAGTGTTGGGGACATTCAGAAGGTATTACAAGGGCTTCTTCGAGAGGGGGTGAGGATTCGGAATATGGTAACTATTTTGGAGACGCTTTCGGATTATGGGGCGACGACCAAGAATGTAGATACTCTTGTGGAGTATGTTCGACAGGCTCTTGGCAAACAGATTGTAGGGAACTATGTTGACGAGAAGAACACGCTCAAAGCTGTGATGATCGATCCCGAATTGGAGGAGGTGCTTCAGGATTCCATTTATGAGCAGCAGAATGCAACCTATGCTAATCTTGATCCAGAGATTATGAACCATTTTGTCAATGAGGCTTCTCGGATCATTGAGAATGCTCTTCAAAATGGGTATTCTCCTGTGATTCTCTGTTCTCAGCGGGTTCGTCGGTTGGTGCGAGAGATGATAGAGCGGATGTTTCCCTCGGTGGGAGTGTTGTCCTACTCGGAGGTTCCCATTGATGTTTCTGTAGATCAGATAGGGATGATAAGTTCTCCGCGGGTAGTGTCATGAGTTGCATAAATAACAGAACTGTGATATAATAGTAAAGAGTGAGAAGGGAGGGTGACATGGAATATCGCAATTATGAAGGGCGGACACGCAAAGAGGCTATTGACAGGATGTTTGCAGAGGCCATCCGTGAAAATCGTCTCAACGAGACCCAGCTTTTGCGTGTGACAAGCAAGGAGGTGAAGCGGTGGTTTGGTCTCAAGAAGGATGTGGTGTGGGTGGCGGTAGCTTCTATTCAAACCAAATCCTCTCGTCGTCCGGTTGTTACCTCTCGTGATGAGATGCCCCTCTTTTCCCAGTCTTCGTCTTCCTCTCCGGAGCCCAGTGGAGTGAATATTTCAAAGACTCCTATCAAGGAGCAAGCCCTTCAGGTTATAGCGGAAAAATCGGCCACGGTGATGAAAAATATTGCTTCTTCGTCTGCTCCTGTTGACAATGAACTTGTCAGCAAGGTGAGCAAGCTTGAGATGGAGATTTCTTCTCTTCAGAATTTCATCAAGCAAGAGCTTTCGTGTATTCGTGAAGGTTTGATGAGTCACCATCTCAGTGAGGAGTATGAGAAAGAGAATGAGATTGTTCGGGATGCGGAGATAGCCAAAAATCATCTTCTTTGGATGGAAGATTTTCTTGCGGAGAGGGATTTTGATGCCAAGGTGATTGAAGATGTGCTTGAGTATCTCAAAACTCTCAAGACGAATGTTCTTATTGACAAGAATCAGGTTCTTCTTGAAGTGAAGCAGTTTTTTCTTTCTCGGCTCAAGAGTCAGCCTATTTCTTTAGAGAATTATCCGTATGGGAGGAATATTCTCTTTGTGGGTCCAACGGGGGTTGGGAAAACCGTCACGCTTGTGAAGCTTGCAGCACATCTTGCGGCGATGCGGCAGAAGAAGATGCGGTTTATCTCTATAGATCGTTATAAGGTAGGGGCGGATCCGCAGCTTGCGAAGTATGCGGAGATTCTTCGTTCTCCGTTTTATGAGATCAAGACGAGGGATGACTTTTTCAAACTCATGAAACAATCTGGGGATGAGTATTTTACGTTTATTGATACAGCGGGGAAGAGTCCTCGGGATACGATTCCGTTGAAGGAGCTTTCGGAGTGGTTAGATCAATGTGATGTACCTTTTGATATTCATCTTGTTGTTTCGGCGACCACCAAGCCACGGGATCTTGCTTTTATTGTGGAGAATTATTCATGTCTTCGTTTTAGGCATGTGTTAGCCACCAAGTTGGATGAGACGGTGTGTTATGGTTCGCTTCTTTCCATGTTGTATAGGTATCAGCTTCCGCTTTCGTTTATCACCAATGGGCAGGAGGTTCCGCAGGATTTTGAGATAGCGAATCTTGAAAACTTGGTGAATCAAGCATTGAAATAAGAGAGGAGAGGGACGGTTATGTCAACGACAATGGAAAAAGGGATTTTGGGACCAGATCAAGCTGAAGGTCTTCGTCGGATGATGGGGACTTTTAGCAATCATGATACAAAGATTATTGCGATCACGTCGGGGAAGGGAGGAGTGGGGAAGAGTAGTATCTCACTCAATCTAGGGATTCATCTGGCAAGGATGAAAGAATCTCCCAAAAAGGTCATAGTAATGGATGCGGATCTTGGGCTTGCCAATATCAATGTTTTGATGGGGATTATTCCCAAGTACAATCTCATGCATGTGATCAAAGGGCAAAAGAAGATTTCTGAGATCATTTACAAGACGGAGTATGGGCTTGATATTATTGCTGGGGCCAATGGTTTCTCGCAGCTTGCTAATCTCAAGGATGAGGAGAAGCAAAATCTCATTCAAGCCATTCGTGAGATCAGTTATGCGGATTATATTATCATTGATACGTCGGCAGGCATTTCGAGTAATGTGATCAGTTTTCTTTTGGCGGCGCATGAGATTATTGTTGTGGCTACGCCTGAACCTACGTCGATTACGGATGCGTATGGGGTGATCAAGGCGATTGTAGCTGAGACGGACAATGCGAATATAAAACTTCTTATGAATCGGGTTTCTTCTCCGGCGGAGGCGAACAAGGTGTCTCAGCGGATTATTCAGATTTGTGGGCAGTTTTTGAATGTGAAGGTGGAGAGTCTGGGGTTTGTTTTTGAGGATCCTGTGGTAGCGGCAGCGGTGAAGAAGCAGATACCGTTTGCTTTTCTTGCTCCGAATGCTCCCGTGAATCTTTGTCTCAACCACATTGCCAAACGGCTTCTCAATCTTCAGGTTTCTGATGAGGACAAGGGGTGGTTTAAGTTTCTCAATGCGTTTTTCAAGCGCATGCCTGCCTGAGGTGAGGGGTACGTGTGTTTGTTTACGGCAGGAATTCTGTTGAGGAAGCTCTTCGAGAACGCGTAGGGCTTCGGCGGGTAGTAGTAGAGTTTTCCAAGAAGGCGAAATTTGCTTCTCTTGTCGTTCGGCTCCAGCGAGAAGGGGTAGGAGTAGAGTATCTTTCGGCGAAGGACATGAGTCGGCTTGCGGGGACTCAGAAACATCAAGGGATTGTAGCGGAGATAGATCTTCCTCCGACGGTATATGAGGATGAGGATGAGTTTTCTGGCTGGGAAGAGGCAAAGGTAATTCTCATGTTGGATGGTCTCACGGATACGGGAAATGTTGGGGCGATACTTCGTTCGGCTCTTTTGTTGGGGGTGGATGTTGTGGTTTTGCCTGAGGATCATAGTGCACGGATTACGCCGCAGGTGATCCGGGCTTCTGCTGGGGCGTTATATCATCTTGCGGTGGTGTATGTACGAAATATTGTAAGGACGACGGAAAGGCTGAAGCAGAGGGGGTTTTGTGTGTATGGGCTAGATATGCGTGGGGATAGGGTGTTAGGGGCTATCACGTTTACGAAGCCTTTGTGTCTTGTGGTAGGTTCAGAGGATAAAGGTATACGTCGTATGATGCGCAAGGCATGTGATGGAATGATTCGTATTCCGACAACGGAGAAGCTTGACAGTTTGAATGTTTCGGTAGCGACAGCCATCTGTTTATGGGAAGTGTATACACAACTCTCTGGAGGACAGCGATGAAGAAGGTTGTATTATGGTGTGTTTTTGGGGTGGTATGTGCAGGAATAGTGGGGTGTGCTCGGGATGTAACGCTCAACAAGGAACCAGTACTTTTTGAGGTAGAGAAAGGAGAGAGTCTCAACCGGATTGCCAGTCGTCTAGCTCAGAACCGTATTATTCGAGATTCGGTTCGTTTCAAGGTAAGGGCGAAGATCCGTGGGTATGACAAAAAACTTCAGGCGGGGACATATCAGATTATGCCTGGGGAATCTCTTGATGATCTCATCCAAAAAATGGTGAGTGGGCGGGTGTATGCCCGTCGTGTGACAATTTTGGAGGGGTGGAGTATTTATGATATTGCCAAGTATTTGGTGAAGGAGAATCTCATCACTCAGGAAGCGGATTTCTATGAAGCGTGTAGGCGAGTAGATCTTGTTGCTGATTTGGGGGTGAAAGGGATAAAAAACTTGGAAGGTTTTCTTTTTCCGGATACGTATAGCGTCTCTCTTGATATGACAGTTTATGATATTGTAAAAATGATGGTTAACCAATTCAAACATATTGTAACACCTAAGATGAGAGAGGCCTTATGTTCTCGTGGGCTTTCTTTGTTAGAGGCGGTGACTTTGGCGAGTATTGTAGAAAAGGAGACCAGTGTAGAGTATGAGAAGCCGCTTGTGGCAGGGGTATTGTATAATCGTTTACGGATACGCATGAAGCTTCAGACAGATCCTACGCTGATTTACATTCGCCAGATGGAAGGGACATGGGATGGGAATATTCGGAAACGAGATTTCACCAACGAGTCGCCCTATAACACGTACAAGTACTATGGGCTCCCTCCCGGGCCGATTGCCAATCCCGGCAAGAGTGCCCTTCTTGCTGTTGCCTATCCTGCCCAGACGGACTATCTTTATTTTGTTTCAAAGAATGATGGAACGCATTATTTCTCTTCGACACTTCAGGAGCATGCGGAAGCCGTTCGACGGTATCAGATGAGGAAGTAACCTGAGAGAGTTTCGTGAGGGATTCCCTCACGCCCCCCTCCTTCCGGAGGGTTTATCGGAAAAAGGGGGAGAAAACTTGAGAGTTTTTTGAAAAAAGAGAGAAAAAATTTAAAGGAAAAAGGCTGCCCCGTGAGGGGCAGCCTTTTTTGTTGTCAAGATTATTTTTGGTGGTTTTTTTTCTGTGAAATGGTGGGTGTGGGTAGGTCTGGACAGAAGCCTTTGATATGGATTTTTTCCCAACCGGAAGAGGTGAAGGAAGAGGGGGCGGTGCGCATGTTATGGAGTTCTTTTTCGATGGCCAGGAGAAGGTCTTCCTTGAAGATTTTTTGTCTTTCTCCCTCTCGGGAGGCTGCCATAATGGCTGCCCGATAAACGATATTGGCAATCTGTCCCCCGGTAAGTTCTTCTTTTGCGAGGGTATCAAGGAGTTCTTTTCGGTTAATTTCTGAATCTATGGGAAGTTTTGGTCGCAGGTGTTTTTCCCATATTTTGATTCTTTCTTCTTCTTTGGGTATGTTTATAAATATTTTGTGAGAGAATCGTCTATCCCATGCTGGATCTATGTTTGTGGTCAGGTTGGTGGTGGCTATCAAGATTCCCTCAAAATTTTCAAACTCTTCGAGAAGGACATTTTGGATACGGTTTAATGACACGTCGACAGAGCGTTCTATGGTGGTTGTTCGTAGAGAGAAGATCTGGTCTGCCTCATTGATGACAAGGATGAGTTCTTTGTTTTGGTTTTTGTATTCTTTGTATTTTTCATGGTAGTCTTTCAAGAGGGATTTTATATTTTGTTCCGTGGCTCCCAGTAGCGAGGAGTAAATGGAGGAGGCGTCAAAGGTGTAGATATCGGCACCGATGGACGCTGCGGCTGCTTCTGCAAGGGAGGTTTTTCCGGTGCCAGATGGTCCGTAGAGGAGGATTTTTACGCTTTGGTTTTTTTGTGTGAGGGAGGGGGTTATCTCCCATTCATTGAGGATGGGGATGAGTTTTTGCATATTGATGGCATTCTGGATTTCATCTTTGATGTCTTTACGGATGATAATATCATCCCAATTCACTTTTGGGGCGTGTATCTCGCCCTTGCCGAGAGTGGTATTTTCTGACAATGTGGAGCTATTTTGCTGTGAAAATGCATAGATGTTAGCGGCTTTTATAGAGATCGATAGGGTCTTTTCCTCCTCTTCTTCTTCTTCATTTGTTTCTTCTTTGTATTCTCTGTTTTCTTGGATGGTGATGTCTTCCTCCTCCTCCTCATCTTCTTCTTCTTCTTCTTCAAATAAATATTTAGGAAGGTGTTTCAGTCGTTTTCTTTCTTCTTCCTCTTCATCAAGGCAAGGGTGATGTGGATATTTTGAGAGGGGTCTTGTAGGGGAGGAGGGAGGCGAGGAAGAAGGGAAAGATGGAAACTCTTCTAGCAGTACTGGGGTGGGTATGGGTTCGTTCGGGTCGGCACATGAGAAGCCATTTTGGGTGAGGAGGATATAGGGGGGAGGTGTTGTAGGCCATGGCGGGGAGTCTTCTCGTAGTTGGTTTTGAGGTGGGTTTACCGAGAAAATTTCTTGTATTCTCTTGGTTAGGGAAGGACTATCAAGAAGTTTGAGGATAAATTTTTCTACAGCCCTGATGAGAAGAGGGGTTTTGTTCTTGGCAGGGTGATGAGCCTTTTTTGTCTCAATGCTGTGGCGGTGTGTTTCTCTGTTTTGAGACGTCCATGTGTTGGTGGTATACCATTGCTCTTTCTTGTAATTCATAAAGACCTCCTTAAAACCCTATTCGGGTGTACTTATTTTCAACAACACCGAGCTCTGCCTCGATGTAGGTGGTGAGATCTTTTTGTGAGATGTGGCGATCTTCGTAAACAGCATCGTAGGCAGCTTGTATCACAATATTGACAATCTGTCCTCCGGAGAGGGGGTATTTTGCCAGCTTTTCCAGAAAGTCTTCGTTAATCTCTTTTTTCCGGTAGGGTGGTTTGGGGAGATAGTAATCCCAGAGTTTTTTTCGGGTTGTTTCGTCGGGGAAGGGGATCTCCCATTTCAGGGTGAAACGTCTCCAGAAGGCTTTGTCAAAGTTTTCTGGAAGGTTGGTGGTGGCGATGAAGTAACCTTTGAAATGTTCAAGTTTTGTGAGGAAGATATTCTGGCAACTGTTAAGTTCCTGGTCAACGCTTGCCATGAGGGCCCTTCGGGTGGAGAAGATCTGGTCAGCCTCATTGACGACTAAAAAGATTTTTCTGTTGTGGGCGTGGTAGAGTTCAAAGAGTTCCTGGTAGTAGTTGAAAATATTTTCTGCATTTTTCGGGCTTTCTCCCATATATCGGTGGAAGATATGGTTGGCATTGATTTCTAGGATATCGGCATTGTTTTTTTGGGCGAGAAGCTCTACTGTAAGACTCTTTCCTGTACCTGAGGGACCGTAGAGGAGGAGGATAACTCTGGTTATGTTAGGGTCCGTGTGGGTATGGGGTCTTTTGATACCCCATTTTTGTAGTTTTTTTTCTGCGGCGATATTTTTTTTGAATTTTTGGAGGAGCCGGGGAAAACTCTCCAGGATAATCTCTTCGTCTGCGGAGGGGTTGGGTTTTCTGGGAGAGGGTGGATCAAACAGCACTTCCCCTTCGTTTGTTTTTTTGATGTACTTTTTTCTGATGTTTTCTACGAGTTCCTTCCAATTTTTCTTTTTCTTGAGCTGTTTGTGTTTTTTGTTTGTTTTCCGATGGGAAGGAGAGTTTGAGGTTGGGTCAGAGTTGAAGAAGTCATCATTTTCTTCCTCTTCTTCCAAAGAAAAGAGTATTTCTTGGATTTTCCGGAGTTCTTCGTTGAAGTTGGTCTCATCATCAGTTGGGAAGTGAGTATTCTTGGTGAGTAAGGGGAAAGAATCTTGAGGTTCAGCATAGAACTGGCTTTGGGGTGAAAGGGGTATTCTTTTCATATTATCCTCCTTTAGAGTATTTCTTTTAGACTCGGTAGGGAGTCCGGACAACACCTGAAAATCTTCACCATACATTGGGTATGGTGAGTATCCATAAGCTTGTTGAAAAGACTGTTTCATAGAATTCCTCCTTTTATTTTTTTGTTTGGACTCGATAGGGAGTCCGGGCAACACCTGAAAATCTTCACCATACATTGGGTATGGTGAGTATCCATAAGCTTGTTGAAAAGACTGTTTCATAGAAT